>JADKCL010000007.1 GCA_016718825.1 Bacteroidota bacterium
TGTGCCACTTCGTCCTTCCAGGGTGCCCGTTCGTCCATTCTTGCTGCGCGGGGTTTTGAGATGTTGTATTATTGAAACATGTTGCACGGAGTCTGCCAGGCGGGTCCGGACACATCATGCTGTAATACTCTTGCTAACCACTGGCTGCCACCCGAAATAATGAGGGTGGTGCGTTCTTCCGCTACGGGTGTTATGCATCCGGAGTGACGGGTCAAACCTAGTTTGCCCATGTGCAAAATGACCTATCAAAAGGTAATGCTTTGACCACAATCATTGCGCCGTCTTGCGGTGCAAAGGAGGATATTTATTATGGCCAAAATGGGTTGATATACAGGCCGATCAGGAGAGGTATGTCAGTGCGGGAAAATTGAGGTGAAAAAATTAAAAATATTTTCGTTTTGATGTACCATAATTGAATTCTTGGCGTATAGATTTGCAAAGAATGAATTTGAAGAAATAAACTGTTGCTGTTCCCTGACTCTGGCCACTAAGGCACTAAGGCACCAAGGTAACTTTTAGCCACCAAGACACATTAAGGCACGAAGAGAATTAACGATATTATGGTTTTAATTAGAAAGGAGTAGAACATGTAAATCATTGCTGGCTTCAGAACTTGCACTCCCTCTTGTAACAGCCGTTAGCCGCTCCACGTCGGCGTGATGTGGGGCATAAAAAATCAAGTTTTTTGCCAGTCGCCGTGTGTGATTCGAGCGGAATTGACGTGTGCGTATTGGTGTGTTTTACTTACCCATAAACAAAATGACATGGGAAAGCAATTTCGGAGTTGTTCATTTGAGCGGACAGTACGGTAACGTCCGCATGGTCATCGACCGAGGCAAGGCGCGCGCCCATTTGTCGGATGTTGTGACCAAGGATCGAATCATGACGGAGGAGGCTTTGCCCCGACGCGTGAAAACATGTCGGAATTCACTGGCGCAGCTTTGGCCGCGAGTGCATTGCGCAAGTGCCTTGGGAACCAAGCTACGGGATTTGGTGAGCGCTATTTGACTTCGCGTATGCAAGGGTTGATGCGCAGGATTGTGTCTCAAAGCAGTGGCATTGGTGGTGAACGTTCGGTCGAAATTGCAGCGAATGCAGCTATGGCCTACGATTTCGACCTGAACCGGGAAGAGCCATTAGCGGGAAGGTTCAAGGCAGATTATGATCTGCTGCCAAATCTGGACCGCAATATGGTGCAGCTGGATGTGCCCACGTTTGACACGCGTCTTGACTTGGCCAAGCCGCAAGGCGCAACGCATTTTCGCGTCTACCTTGTTGCCGGACTTCTTGCGGACTACACGTTTGTAGGTGGTACGATTCCCTATCAACCCGTCAATGCTGCGCTGAATGGCTTGAAGGCATCGGACCAAACGGCGGTATTGCCGTTGCGTGGCCCGTTGGTTCCGACGAGCATTCAGCTGACTGCGACGATCGCGAATGCGCCGGTCGTGCCTGTGGACGTGAGCCTGGTCGTCGGGCTCGGCATTGAGTTCTACCGACAAATCGGCGGTGCCAATACGCTGATGGGTTCGGGCAATGCCATAGAATTGAGCGTTTGTTTTAAACGCTGAAGAATTGGTTTTTTGCCGCTTGGCTGGCGGCTGGGTCCCGTTACTGAAAAGTAGCGGGACTTTCTATTGAAGCAGAATTTACAGAATTTGCAGAATCACACCGCGGGTTGAATTGTTGGGGTGATTGTCTGGATCAGAATCTTTAGATCAGCGAAGCTAATTTACAGGATTTGCAGAATTTCCGGAATTGTATCTTGGGTTGAATTGATTTGGCTTTTCGGGATCAGAACTTTGCCCGGTTTTCGTGTACCATGACTGCTCTCCGCTGTGCGTGACCAAAGTGACATGGGTTCCCGATGGGTGCATTAGCTTTGTATTCGATTCTTGTTGCGTGTCGCTTCAGGCTTCAAATCGGCTGGCTGCAGAAGGGTTTGCACACTGTGTTTCGCGTAGCGGAAAGGGCATGTGGTGTGGTCGTGAGGCAACAGCGTCTTAAACTGAAAGTCGGTGCGAGTGGTAGAAAGCAAAACGATTCGCCCCAAAGGATTTTTTTGCGGATCATCGGCAAGGATGGATTTGATTTGTTGTCATGTAAGTTTGTTGGGCTCCAACCGGAGCTGACCAAAGGAGGTGAATGATGGAAGATGCATTGCTTTATGATCGGATACAATTTGGCTTCACCATTTCGTTCCACTACCTGTTTCCGCAGCTCACCATGGGTTTGTCGTTGCTCATGGTTTGGTTCAAATGGCGGCATTTGCGCACAGGGGAGGAGATTTACAACGACGCCGCCAAGTTTTGGATGAAGATTTTTGCCATCAATTTCATGATGGGTGTGGTCACTGGCATCCCGATGGAGTTTCAATTCGGCACGAACTGGGCCAAATTTTCTGAACGCACGGGTGGCATCATCGGGCAAACGCTGGCGATGGAGGGCATGTTTTCGTTTTTTCTCGAAAGCTCTTTCCTGGGCTTGTTTCTGTTTGGGGAGAAACTGCTCGGTCAGCGCCTGCACTTCTTGACGGGATTTCTGGTTTTCCTGGGTTCGTGGCTGAGCGGATGGTTGATCATTGCGACGCATTCTTGGATGCAGCATCCTGTGGGCTATGAAATTGTGGAGAATGGCCGCTTTGTCCTGAATAATTTCTGGGCGTTGTTTTCGAATCCTTGGTTGTTGCCCTCCTACCTTCACAATCAGGCGGCTTCGTTGGTGACTTCGGCCTTTGTGATGGCGGCGGTCGGGGCATTTTACCTACTGCTCAACCGGCATGCGGCCTTTGGGAAGCTGTTTTTGCGCACGGGCGTGGTCGCAGGCTTGGTTGCAAGTCTGTTCGTGGCATTTCCCACCGGGGATTGGGCAGCCAAAAACATGGTACAATACCAACCCGTGAGCTTTGCGGCGATGGAGGGTCTATTTCATACGGAGGAGGGGGCCGAAATCGTGCTCATCGGGCAACCCGATATGCAGGCGGAGAAGCTCGACAACAAGCTGGCGGTGCCCAATGTCTTGAGCTTCCTTACCTATAACCGCTGGAATGCAAAGGTCAAGGGCTTGCACGAATTTCCCCGGGATACTTGGCCTACCAACGTACCGGGACTGTATTATGCCTATCATATCATGGTCGGTTTGGGCACGATCTTCATCGGATTGATGTCGTTGGCGGGTTTTATGCTCTGGCGAAAGAAACTGTTTGAGGCAAGATGGCTGTTGTGGCCGTTGATGCTGATCGCGCCTTTGGCCTATATCGCCAATCTTGCAGGTTGGTACACCGCCGAACTCGGTCGGCAGCCTTGGCTCGTGTATGACCTGATGCGCACGACCGAAGGTGCATCGCCCAATGTATCCGCCGGAAATACCCTCTTTACGCTGCTGGGATTCGTCGGACTTTACATGCTTTTGGGCTTGCTGTTTTTGCTGCTCACGGGCAAAATCATTCACAAGGGACCGCAAACACTTCAACACTAAGGCCATGGAGACTTTTTGGTTCATCATCCTTATGACCATGCTCACCGTCTACGTCGTGCTCGATGGCTACGACTTCGGTGCAGGCATCATTCACCTGTTTTTTGGCCGCGACGAACGTGACAAACAATTGATTACGCGATCCATCGGACCTTTTTGGGATGCGAATGAAGTCTGGCTCATCGCTGCTGGCGGTGTCTTGTTTTTTGCATTCCCCAAACTGTATGCAGCGTCCTTTTCCGGATTTTACCTGCCCTTGATCATGATTCTCTGGCTGCTGATTTTCAGGGCTATCGGTCTCGAGTTGCGGGGGTTGGTGGACAATGCACTTTGGCGAACTGCTTGGGACAAGGCCTTTGGGGTGGCGAGTCTATTGCTGGCCCTGTTTTTTGGATTGGCCTTGGGGAATGTCGTGCGCGGCGTGAATTTGGGGGGATTGGAAGGGAATGTCAGTGCCTTCGAACCGCATTATTTTTTCTTGCCACTCTGGGTCAGTGACTTTTCCCCGTTGGGCATCGACCTTGGGATCATTGACTGGTTTACCCTCATTTTGGGCCTTGTCGGATTGGTGACATTGACCATTCACGGAGCCAATTGGATTCGCTTCAAAACCCGGAGCAGCCTTCACGAGCAACTCCGAACCTGGGTTTTTCGGCTGAGCTGGGTATTGGTCGGCTTGGTCGCCTTGTCGCTCGTCGCTTGGTTGACGGTGCGGCCCGATCCCTTCCGCAATTTCCTGGACATGCCTGTGTTCTGGATCTTTCCGTTGCTCACATTGGCCGGATTGGTGGGGTTGCTGAATATCAAACGGTTCAAGCACGATGGCGCCGGATTCCTTGCTTCGACAACCTTCATCGTTGGTGCTGCTGCAAGCACGGCGGTTTCCGTCTTCCCTGTCTTATTGCCCTCCTCCAACGCCCTCCATCCCGACCTCACAGTGTACAATACCGCCACAGATGCGTATGGACTCCAAGCGGGACTGTATTGGTGGCCCTTTGCGGCGGTGCTTGTGGTGATTTATGTCGTCGTCCAATACCGCATTTTCAAGGGCAAAATGGACGATGTTGAATATGGGGAGCATTGAGCGGCCATTCCAGAACAAAGCGAAGGCGGCGCTACCCAAAACATGGTGTGAGCGCCGCCTTCGCTAATTCCTTGAACTGTGATCTTGAACTCCAACTCCAACGCAAACTCTAGGGTGCGTCATTGGCGTCCATAGTGTTACTGCTCAGGTGGGCTGATATCGCACGGAGGTAGTGTACAGTCAACCTCCCGATAGCCACAAAAAAACTTCTCTCAACTATTTTTTCAAATAAAGCCCATTCGCGATTTGAACAGCAATCGGCGCTAAATCGGTCACTTGCGTTTCCGAAATATCCAAATCTTCCAAACTCGTTAAGTAGCGCAAGGCTTCGATGTCCGACACTGCGGTATTAGAAAGATTCAACGTTTTGATTTTCACCAAGTCGCGCAAGGCTTCGATGTCCAAGATTGCCGTTTGGCTTACATCCAGCGAAGTCAAACGATGGAGGGATCGTACTGCGTCGATGGTTGTGATGCCTGTCAATGCGAGGTTTAGTTTTTCAAGCGACTGCAATTGCGCTAGTTCGTCGATCGCCGTCACCTTGCTGTTAGCCAAATCCAGATCTTGCAGGGCGCTGAGTGACCCAAGTGCCGCAACGGAATTCACATTCGAGAAGCCCAAGCTGAGTTCCTCCAAGGCCAGAAGGTTGCCCAATACGCCAATTTCCTGCAACGGATTGGACCCGAGATCGAGATGCGTCAACGCTGTCAAGTTACCTATCGGATCAATGTCCTTGATCTTGCAACTGAAAGCCCTGAGTTCTCGCAGCTGCAGCAGCCCGGACAAGGCGGAAAGGTCTGAGATGCTGGTGCTCCCAATGTCCAAACAGCGTAGCCCGTGCAATGCCTGCAGTGGAACAAGATCCCGGATCGGATTGCCTCTTAAATCAAGGGAATTTAGCCTTTGGAGTCCCTCAAGCCCTGAGATCACTTCAATCCGGCAATGCTTCACATCTAATTGCGTTAAGGCAACCAAGTTTTCAAGCGGACGGAGGTCATTGATCTGCGAACTGGGTGCGGTCAATGTCGTCAATTCCAGGCAGTTCTTGATCGGGCTCAAGTCGCTGACTTTGGTGTTTCCGATGACCAATACCGCGAGTCGAGGCATGCCGGCAAGCGGGCTGAGGTCCGCCAACTTGGAATTGTTGAGGTGGAGTTCCTTGAGATGGGTCAGTCCGTTGAGTGCCGAGATGGACGGACTTTTGGTACGACTCAAATTCAAAGTCTCCAATGCAACAAGTTGCTCCAGACCGTCGAGGGAAGTGGCTGGAACCTCGCTGAGATCCAAGGTGGTTAGTTGCGTGAGTCCCGACAATGGGCGCAAATCTTCCACGAATGTCAATTGCAATCCCAAGGAGCGCAGTTCGGTGAGTCCACTGAGCGGATCAAGGTCCTCAATGGACGAACTGTCGAGTTCAAGCTGCTCGAGCTGCGTCAATTCGGCCAAATGACTCCAATCTTCCAATTGGAGGTCGCTGAGGCAAAGCTTGCGAAGGGTGGGTGCGCAGGCTACCAAGGGGGCAAGGTCGTTGATGGAGGTAAAGTTCAGGTGCAGTTCCCGCAAGGCGCTCAGTTCACCAATCGATTCGAGGGAAGACACAGCTGTATAGCCGATATTCAAATGCTGCAAAGCCGTCAATGTGCGGATGCTTTCAAGATTCGTGAACGCACTACAGCCATGCAAACTGAGGGTTTCCAGGCAAACAAGGGAAGTCAATGGCGAAAAATCTTTCACCTTGCTGTTTTCGAGCGCCAATTGGGTCAATTTCGTAAGTTGGGAAAGCGGTCCAATTTCCGTAATGTGATCGCCAAGGAGCATCAACGATTCCAATTCTTGTAAGCCCCTGATTGGTTCCAAATCAGCAACGGGAGCTATCGAGCAATGAAGTATCCGCAACTTTCTCAGGTCCGACAATGGCCCAAGATCGGAAACAGGTGTAAGGCTCAGCCTGAGTTCCTCCAAGTTGACCAGTTGTTGTAAGGGACTGAGGTCACGAACTGGATTTTGGGTCAACGTCAGTACGCGGAGATGCCAAAGATCCGCCAACGGCTTCAAATCCTCAATTTCACAGTAGTCGGCTTTCAGACTACGCAGCCGAGGAGGCAGTTTGGAGGGCAATGTTCGAATGCGGTTGGGATTTCCTGCATTTTCAGATTGTAGCATCACCAATTCGCCGTTGATGATTTCAGGCCAACCATTGCTCAAAATCAATTCCTCCAGTTCCTCAAGATCCCCTACAGATGCAGGGACTATGCCCACGATGCCCGTTTGCCCCAAGTCTAATTTCTTCCATCCTTCGGCTTTCGCCTTGGCAATGAGTTCAGATGCTAAATCCTTCATATTATTTTATTTGCAGCATAGTGATTGCGGAAAAAGCTCGGGAAAATAGGCGAAACAAACAAGCATTCGTTGCAATTCCAGGCCTGAGTTTGTCAACTGCATGTGCGAGTGCCAGAGTCATCTTGAACTCCAACTCAAACTTCGGGCGCATTGGCACTGGCGGGGTTGCAGGCAGGGCGCATTGGGTGGCCAACGACCCACTGCGAAGGCGGCGCTACCCAAAACATGGTGTGAGCGCCGCCTTCGCTAAATCCTCGAACTGTGATCTTAAACGCAAACTCACCGGGCTGCCCTCCAAGGAAGACAGCCCGATCTCGTTAAGTTGGTTGCAAATCAATCTACTCCACCACAAACTTGATCCGTTTGGGCTCCGACATTCCTTGGGTGAGCGGCTCAATCCGGAAGAAATACACCCCGCTCGCGAGTTGGAAGTCCATGTCCCAGGTGTTTTCACCCTCGTTGGTGGACTTTTTCTCGCAATAGACACGCTTGCCGTTCATGTCCCAGACGCAGACTTCGACTTCGCCCATTTCGGCAGCATCATATTTCACGGTGAACTTGCCATCGTTGGGATTGGGGAAGAGCGTGGGTTCGGGCGCTGATGCCTCGGCGGAGACGGCGGCGGCCTTCGCGAATGGCGTTGAGAACTGGTAGTAGACTGACCAGGCAGAAGCCGGACCTTGTCCGCAATCCGTGTTGATGCGCCATTGGTATTGGGTCCCGGCTGTCAAACCCGTGATCGTGACACTTGTCGCAGGCGCAGCAACGGTGACCGTGGTCCCGGGAGGGATTGTACCTACCTTGCGGTACTGGATCGTATATCCCACCGCACATGGAACCGCGATCCAATTGAGCGTGGCAGACGAGTTGTTATTCGCCGTGACCGGAAGTCCGCCAGGTGTGGGGCAGCTGCTGCTCGGATTCACCTGGATCGTTGCCGAATTGGTGCAACCATTGGCATCGGTTACCGTGACCGAATAAGGACCCTTTTGCGTCACATTGATGGTCGGCGTCGTTGGACCCGTCGACCAGGCATAACTGACGAAACTCGGTGTGGTTGCCAGCGTACCGTTCACACCCGTGCAACCCAAAGGAGAATAGTTGATTGCTACAGCAGGCAAAGGATACATCACCACCGTCTTGGACGCAGTAGACTGACATCCCGCCAATGTCGTGACCGTCACCGAATACGTACCCGCAGCACTGACCGTGATCGTTTGTGTCGTTGCGCCTGTCGACCAGAGATAGTTACTGTAGCCCAATCCGGCGTCGAGCGTGACACTTCCGCCTTGGCAGAAGCCCGATTGTCCCGCAATCCCGTATTTGGGCGGAATCGGAGCAGTAAGCGTCGTGCTCAGGGTTTGGCTGCAGCCCGTCTCCATATCCGTGACCGTCACGGTATAGGTTCCAGCCCCGAGGCCGCTGATGTCCTGGGTTGTTTGCCCGCTCGACCATTGGTAGGTAAAGGTCGTGCCCGGTGCGCCGCCTGATACCGTGAGGTCGATCATGCCGTTGTTCACGGTATTGCAGGAAGGATTCATCGAGATGGCACTGAGCACAACTTTCGGGAACACGCAGACTTTCTGGCTTTGGGTGGAAATACAGCCATTGGCATCGGTCAATTGCAGGTTCACCGTGTAGGTGCCGGCTATCCCGTACGTATGGGTGGGCGCCTGTTGGGACGAGGAGCTGTTGTCTCCAAAATTCCAGGCATAGGCCAACCCGTTGATGGCCGCTGGCGTGAAGGTCAGCCCCCGGCCCACGCAGGTGACCATGTCACACTCCGCCCGGTACAACAACCGCGCGATGCGGTTTCTGCCTGTTCCGTTGAACAACGTAAATGTTCCCCCTGCCACCGTTTTGCCATCTGACTGGAGCGCAACCGCGTTGACCCCGCTGTTAAAGCCCGTCCCCGGACCAAAGGACGCGTCCAAGGTCCCATTGGCATTGAGTCGGACGATGCGGTTTCGTGCCACCCCGTTAAATAGGGTGAAAGCACCACCGACCACAAATTTCCCGTCGCCTTGGATGCTGATGGCATGGACAGTGGTGTTGAAGCCCGATCCCGGGTTGAATGTGGCGTCCAGCGCACCCGTTGTCGTGAGGCGGGCCATCCGGCTCCGTGCCGTGCCGACGTAATTCGTAAAGAGACCCCCAGCCACTATTTTCCCGTCGGATTGGATGCGAATGCAAAGCACACCATCGTCGAATCCGTTTCCGTTGGCAAAGCCGGTGTCCAAGGTGCCATTTGCATTGAGGCGCGCGATACGGTTGCGGTTTACCCCGTTGAAGGCGATGAAAATCCCTCCGATCAGGATCTTGCCGTCTGTTTGGATCGCCGTCGCCGAAACGTTGTTGTTTGCCCCGGAACCGGGGTTGAAGGACGTGTCCAAGCCGCCACTTGCATTCAAGCGCAGAATGCGGTTCCGTCCCACGCCATCGAAGGTGGTGAAGGTTCCGCCAACCACAAAAAAGCCATTGGGCTGAATCGAAATCGAAGCCACCCTGCCGTTACCAAAACCCGAACCGATGGTGAAACCGGTATCAATGCTTCCGTTGGCGTTCAACCGGGCCATTCCGTTTCTGGGGCTGCCGCTGTAGGTCGTGAAAGCCCCGCCCAACACGATCTTCCCGTCTGACTGGATCGCGATGGCATACACAGTGCCGTTGCAGCCCGTGCCGGGGTTGAAGGTGAGGTCCAGCGTACCGTCGGTATTGAGCCGGGCGATACGGTTTCTGGCCGTTCCGGCATATTGGGTGAAGGTTCCACCGATCAGGATTTTCCCGTCGGGCTGGATGGCAACGGCATGGACATCGCCGTTTGCCCCGGTGCCCGGATTGAACGCGAGGTCCAAGCTCCCTGCTTGGGCGCGAAGTTGGCTACCAGCGCAGACCATCAGCATCAAACAGATGCTCAACCGCAAAAGCTTCGAGATTTTTCCGTTGTTGCGCATCATCCGATCTGAAATATCATTCTTTGACATCTGCAAAGCAATCTTCATTCTTTTGGTCAAAAGTCCGGAGGGCCTTGGTTTCACCACTGATTCAACTGTCGTTGTTGCCTCCATTGCTTTTCGTTTTATTTTTCTTCTGAGAGGTGCAAAGGCTGGGACCGTATTGTCCCAGCCAATTGCAAAATTCATTTCCCAGCGGCGCGCGCCAGGTCAAGCCATTAATGGCTGATGATAAAGCTCGCCGGTGTGCCGGGGAAGGTGCCGACCGTCGTACTGCCGGTGGCAGTACAGCCATTGGCATCGGTGACGGTCACGTTGTAGGTGCCTGCGCCGACGTTGTTCACGTTTTGCGTCGTGACGTTGCCCGGTGTCCACAAGTAGGTGTAGCCTGGCGTGCCGCCCGTGGCGTTGGAGAGCAAGTTGGAGTTGCTACCCGCCTGACAGACGTTGCCGCTGTTGCTAGGTGCGACGGCAAGGGCGGATGCTGGTTCGCCGACCGTGGCAGATGCCGTCGTCGAGCAGCCGTTGGCATCGGTGATGGTCACCGTGTAGGTGCCCGCGGCGAGGCCTGACAGATCCTCGGTAGTAGCGCCATTGCTCCACAAGTAGGTATAAGCGCTGGTACCGCCCGTGACCGTGAGGTCGATCGCGCCGGTGGATGCACCGAAGCAGCCGACATTCGTATGGGTCTCGGTAGCTGCAAGCGCAGCGGCAGGTTGGGCGATGGTGACCGATGCGGTCGTGGAGCAACCATTGGCATCCGTCACGGTGACGGTGAAGTTTCCAGCTGCAAGGCCGGTGGCGTTGGCAACTGTCTGACCATTGGACCAAGCGTAGGTGTAAGGAGTGGTTCCACCCGTGGCAGATGCGGTGGCTGTGCCTGTGGTTGCGCCGAAGCACAGCACGTTGGTACCGACCGTGGCAGCTGCAGCAAGCACAACCGGTTCGGTCAGGGTCACGCTCAAGGTCGAGAAGCAAGTGGTGGTGCCATCGGTCACGGTGACCGTGTACGATCCCGCACCTACGTTGCTGAGGTCTTGCGTGGTAGCACCATTGGACCAAACGTAAGTGAAGGTCGTTCCAGGTGCACCACCCGTCACGCTCACGTCGATGGAGCCGTTGGTGGCGCCGTTGCAAAGCGGATTCAAGCTGGTGTTGGTCACGACAGGGGCATCATAGACGCAGACGATCTGTGAATTTGTGGTAACGCAGCCGTTGACGTCTGTCAATTGGAAGGTGACAGTGTACTGCCCGGGTGCGGTGTAGGCATGGGACGGGTTTTGTGCCGTGGAAGTGCCGGCATCGCCGAAGCTCCATGCGTAGGATGCACCGCTATTGGTGGCGTTGAAGGTGAGCGTTTTGCCCACGCAGGTGCTGAAGTCGCAGACTTGACCACCGCGCAAAGCAAAATTGTAGGGTGCCTCATCACAGTCGTTGTTGGCAACGTTGAGCGTGACCGTCTTTGCACCTTGGGAGGTGGGTGTAAAGGTCACGACGAATGTCCTGGTGCCACCTGCAGCAATGGTTGCCGGCAATGTGATGCCGCTCAGTACAAACATCGATGCATCTGTACCGGTGAGCGTGATGCCGCCTGTCGGGATCGTGAGTGCGGTGTTGCCCGTGTTGCTGATGGTGTAGGTACGTGCCAAGGATGAATTGGTGGCTACAACCCCGAAGTCGGTATGGTTGGTGGTCAATGGGGAAGTCGAACCATCTGCGATGGAAACACTGTTGCCAAGGACGTCGATTTCATTGGCTCCGCCCAGGCGGATCGCACAATTTTGATAGTTGGATACGGTAGTAATGAAATCTTGCTTGCCATCGGTGTTGAAATCGCCTACTCCAATCGACATAGGGTTCTGGACCTTGCTTACGCCAAATTACTGGAAGGATGTAAGTGCCCATTGCCCAATCTTCGAGACGTACAGAATGGCTATTGTCAAGGAAATTGACAGTGATGAAGTCGGGATTCCCATCACCGTTGAAGTCGCCTGCGGTGATCGACCTGGCACTGCCCCCAACAGGAACGATCGTCGGATTGGAAAAGGCACCCAATCCATTGCCAAAGAAGACCCGTACGTCATTGCCGCCACCGTCTCCACGCCCAACAGCAAAGTCTGGATTGGAATCTTTGTTGAAGTCGGCCACCGTGACAGACCAAGCACCGTTGTTGGATCCAGTTTGGAAGGGTACAGAAAGCGTTGATGAAAACCATCCAGCACCATCACCAAAAAAGACTGCAGCCGAATACAAATTGCTGTTGGCAATGACCACATCCGGCTTGTTGTCCTTGTTGAAATCGCCAACTGCAATTGCCCGTGGAAAGTTTACGACGGTGCCGTTGACAAAGGTGCTGCCAGCGGTGAATGTCCCCGATCCATTGTTGGTGAAAATCAAGAATCGCGAATAGCTCCAAGTCGTTACGGCCAAATCGATATCACCGTCGGAGTCAAAGTCAGCCCCGGCCATGGCAGAAGGCTCCCATGCCTGAGCATTCACGACGACGTTGGTTGTGCCCGGAATCGCCCCTGATCCATCTCCAAATCGGATCGAAATGGCGTTGGAGCTGCCATTGGCTACAGCGAGGTCTTGCTTTCCATCTCCATTGAGGTCAGCTACAACTATTGCGATGGCGCCTGCAGCAACCGGCACATCCGGCATATCCGAAAAGACACCGGTACCACTGCCCAATTTCACCGAGACAATATTGCTGGTCTGATTGGCAAAGCCAAATCTTGGTGGCCATCGTTGTTGAAGTCGCCAACGCCAACAGCAGTTGGGCTTCCAGATCCAGTCAGAAATGCAGGACCAGGGATAAAGTTACCTTGACTGCAGACAGGGTTGGTTACTGTGAGAGAAAAGCTGGTCGTGGCACTGCTCGCTGCACTGTAAGCTTTTACAGTGACAACAAAGGTACCCGCATTCTTGGGTGCAGTTATCCTTACATTTCCTGAAACGGGGTCCATCGAAAGCGTGCCGGAAAAATTGGCGCTTGCCGTGGCAAAGGCCCTAAGCGCACCCGATGGTGGAATTGAGGGTGTAACAAGCGTATTCTGCCCTGCCATTACCGTCGCATTGTTATAGGTTCCCAGCGTCGGTGCCTGCGCCATCACGAGTTGGGGAATGAAGAATGCCAGCATCAGCAGGAGGCCTGCGGTAGCATTGATCGAAAGTAATTTGTAGCCTTTCATACAATTGAATCGTTGAATTTTTTTTGTTGCCCGGGGCATGGAAAGCCCCGATGTTTTGACCTTGATTTCCATAGTTTATTGACTGACGTTGAACGTTGAAGGAGTTACAGGATGCGTGCCTACCGTTGTGCTGCCCGTGGCCGTGCAGCCGCGTGCATCGGTGACGGTCACGCTATGGGTGCCTGCGCCCACACCTGTGAGGCTGGAGGTCGTGAGGTTGCTCGGCGACCAGAGGTAGGTATAGCCCGGCGTGCCGCCGCTGGCATTGGCAAGCACCGAGGCGGTGTTTGCGTTGACGCAGACATTACCTGAGTTGGAGGGAGCAACGGTGAGCAGCGCAGGCACCGTTACCGTCACGGTGAATGCACACGTGGCGGAATTGGAGCTCGCATCGGTGGCAGTCGCTGTCACGGTGGTGACGCCTGCGCTGAATGTCGAGCCCGAAGCAGGCGAAAAGGTCACACTGCCACCTGCGCAATTGTCGGTCATCGATGCGGAATAGGTCACGGTGGCCGTGCTGACACAGCCTGGTCCTGCTGCCACGACGATGTTGCCGGGGCAAGTGACGACCGGCGCCTCATTGTCCACCACCGTTACGGTCTGCGCACAGGTGCTGGAATTTCCCATCGCATCCGTTGCAGTCCATACGACGCTCGTGTTGCCAATGGGGAAGATGCCAGGGGCGTTGCCGGTTACAGCCGCGTTGGGGGTGAGCACCGTGCCAGCGACCCAGTTGGATGCCGCGCCAGACAGCGCAAAATTGTTGAGGGTGCCGGATGTGTTGTTGCCGGAAGCATCGGCCGCCGTCGTGATGCCGGTATTGCTGGCTGTGGGCGCTCCCTCATTGAGATGATAGACACGCAGCAAGCCCGGTTCTGCATTCAGCTCCAGTTGCATATTCGCTTGAATCTGGGCTTGCGTTCTGGAATAGTCCCAGACACGGACCTCGTCAATCGCGCCATTGAACAGGCGTGACGCAAAATCGTCCTGCCCCAGCCTGAAAATGCCGCTGAGATTGATCGCAGGATGGGAGATGGGATTCACATAGCCGACGCCATTCAAATAAATCGTAGCCTGCGACGGTTCGATCACCAAGGCCACATGGTTCCAGACATTCACGTTGTAAACAGGACCGCCTGTCCAGGAGAAGGAATTGGTTTGATTATTCCAGGTATACCCGATTCTCGTCGGGTCCGAGTCGCCGATTGCAAGACCCGTGGCCACAGCGCCACTTCTCCTGAAAACGATGCCGTCGGTGGCGCTTTGCGGCCCGTTGGGTTTGATCCAGCACTCGATGGTAAGGGTGTTGGAGGTGATGTTGAAGCCATTGAATCCCACATAATCATCCCCTCCATCGAACTTAAGGCCATTGCCAAGCCCACCGCAATTGTCAGGCGCAAGGGGTGCTACGAGCGTTGTCGCGCCGGTGCAGAGGCCAGGTGAAGTGTTGATGGTCAATGCTGTGGGGCAGGTCAACGTGGGTGGTGTGACGTCATTCACCGTGACGGTGAAGGAACATGCTGCGCTGTTGCCAAAACTATCGGTCGCCGTGGCGGTGACGGTGGTCGTCCCCAATGCAAAGTCCGAACCCGAGACCGGGCTATAGGTCACCGCGTGCGTACTGCAAAGGTCTGTGGCGGTGGCAGAATAAGTGGCGGTTGCCGTGCAGTTTGTCCCCGCATTCAAGATTTGATTGCCGGGGCAAGTGATGACCGGGGCCTCATTGTCCACGACCGTGACGGTCTGCGTACAGGTGCTGGAATTTCCCATCGGATCGGTAGCAGTCCATACGACACTCGTGTTCCCCATCTGATAGGTACCGGGGGCATTGTTGGTGAAGACCGCATTGGGTATGGTCGCCGTGCCAACGACCCAGTTGGATGCCGCGCCAGACAGCGCAAAATTGTTGAGGGTGCCCGATGCGTTGTTGCCGGAAGCATCGGCCGCCGACGTGATGCCGGTATTGGTGGCTGCGGGTACTCCCTCATTGAGATGATAGACACGTAGCAAGCCCGGTTGCGCATTCAGCTCTTGTTGCATATTCGCTTGAATCTGGGCTTGGGTCCTGGAATAATTCCAAACGCGGACCTCGTCGATCACTCCATTGAACAAGCGCGACTGCAAATCGTCTTGCCCCAGCCTGAAGAGCCCGCTGAGATTGATGGCCGGATGTGGAACAGCGTTCACATAGCCCACGCCATTCAAATAGATGGTCGCTTGGCCAGGTTCGATCACCAAAGCCACATGGTTCCAGACATTTAGATTGTAAACGGGGCCACCTGTCCAGTTGTGAGTATTGGAATTGTCATTCCAGTTATAACCAATTCTGGTAGGATCCACATAGCCGATACTGAGGCCCGTGGCGACACCGGTCCCTCGCCTGTAAACGAGGCCATCGCCAATGCTTTGCGGCCCGTTGGGTTTGATCCAGCATTCGATGGTAAGGGTGTTGGTGGTGATGTTGAAGCCATTGAATGCGACATAGTCATTGCCACCATCGAAATCCAGGCCGTTGCCGATTCCGTCGCAGTTGTCCGTCGCAGCGGGGGGTAGGAGGGTTGTCGCGCCGGTGCAGAGGCCCGGTGAATTGTTGATCGTCAAGGCTGTGGGGCAGGTCAATGTCGGTGGTGTAACATCCAAATGGGTGAAACCCGCCATGCTACCTGTGCCATTCCCGTTTTCCACCGTCACGCTCCCCGATGCACTCCCCGCGACTGTTGCGGTGATCTCTGTGCTGGAATTCACCGTGAACAATGCCGCATTCGCCCCGCCGAATTTTACACCGGTCACCCCCGAAAAGTCCGTACCCGTGATCACCACCGTGGTACCGCAGGAACCGCTGCTTGGGCTGAAAGCCGTGACCGTCGGCACCTGGGCCTGCAGGGCGCCAGCGGAGAAGCCTGCCAGGGCTAGCAAAATCCAAGCACCCCTTTGTAGCAGGGCGGTCAGCGTTTTCCTTTTTCTTGTAATTCTGGTGTTTTGCATAACAAATCTCGATTTCCGCAGACCTATCCGCGCCGTTGCATCCGAAGCCATCCATGAAGTTTGCCCTGATCAGGATTCCGAATCAGGGTCGGACTTCCAGACGGGATTCATGCATGACCACAGCTAAAACGGCAGTGATCGCCACGATTGAACCGAGACAAAGTTGGGGTGGGCAGGCCTGAACGATCTTGCCAAAAAGGTGAACAATTCTGCCAAAAAAGGGCGTTTAGCGTGTCTTTGCGAAGGAAATTACATGTTTCCTCTTGCCAAGGGCTCCTTTCCGAAGCGTTGCCGGAAAAGTTTGGAGAAGTAGGCAGGGGTATCAAAGCCTGACATCAGTGCACCTTGCTTGATGGATCCCGCCTTGCCGCTATCCAACAATTCGCGGCCGACTTGCAGCCTGATTTCTTGCACGTATTTCCCGGGCCCCATCCCTGTGAGCTTGTTCAGGTTCCGGGTAAATGTGCGGACGCTCTGATGGAATTGTTCTGCGAGAAGGTCTGTGGACAGCCTTGTGTCGGTGACACGTTCCCTGACGAATGTTTCGATGGCTTGGAGCCAAATCAGGTCTGCAGGGCTGAGCGCTTGGCCCGGTTCTTCTGCTTCGTCCACATCGTTGCCTTCGGGTTCAAGCGTGTTTCTCGCCTCGACGTGATGGAGCAAGTTGAGGATGCGAATCTTCAGCTCTTCCTCGTCGAATGGCTTGGTGATGTAGTCGTCCACGCCTGCACGCAACACCAGGAGGCGTTCTTCACGGCCGCTGCGGGCGGTGAGCACCATCACCGGAATGGAGAAAAACCGTGGGTCCGTCCGTAAGCGATGGATCAAGGAAAACCCATCCATCACGGGCATCATCAGGTCGGTGAGCACCAGTGAGATTTCCCGATGTTCAGCCAGCAGCAACAGGGCTTCTTCCCCGTTGCCTGCCAGCAAAATTTCGTAATCGGGTGCCAAAATCGAGCTGAGAAAGGTCGCAAGCTGCGGATTGTCTTCGACGATGAGCAGGGAATGCCGCCGGCTGAGTACCGGGGGGGCCAGATTCTCGAGGTCGGATGTTGTTGCAAGTTGCGAAGGATCCAGCGGCAAGGCATCCATGTTCAACGCGCCGTAAACCTTGGGCATGGTGAAAACAAACTCCGAACCTACGCCGCGCTTGCTTTCCACTTCGATGTGGCCCTGCATCAATTCGGCGTAGTCCCGGGCCAGCGAGAGGCCGATCCCGGAGCCGCCCGCCATGTATTTTTTGCCTTCCTCGGCTTGGTAAAACCGCTCAAAGATCAGCGGCAACTCCGCCTCGGCGATTCCTTTTCCCGTATCCTTCACGGAAAACGAAATGTTGTCTTGGGTCTCCAGGACCTCCAATGTCACCGTTCCATTCTTGTCGGTGAACTTGAAAGCATTGGAAAGCAGGTTGGTGAGGATGCGCCACAGCCCCTTGTGGTCGGCTTGAATCACAAGGTCGGGCTTGCATTCGACCTTGCGCAGGAAAGTGAGACCCCTTCGATGTGCTTCCTCGCTGAAGGGCAGGGTCAATTCCTCCAGAAATCGTCCCAAATGCACCGGACCGAGGTTCAGGACCAAGTCGCCCTTTTCAAGCCGGGAAATGTCGAGCATTTCCTCGATGGATGAAAGCAGTTTTTTACTGTTTTCCTTGACGATGCTGAGGTCGTGTTGTACCGGATCGTCGGATTTCAGCTTTTGGGATGCCGCATTGATCGGACCGAGGATCAGCGTGAGCGGTGTGCGCAGTTCGTGGGAAACATTGGCGAAGAACCGCGACTTGGCCTCGTCGAGCTTCGCCAATTCCTGTGCTTGCTGCTCGATACGGGCCTTGTCTTCTCGGATTACCTCTGTGCGCGACTCCACCTCCCGCTCCAGCGCGATCCTTCTGCGTTTCAAGTTGCGAAATCGGACATAAACGAAGAAAAATGGCAAGCTCACCACCAGCAGGATAAACCAGATGCTGCGATAAAATGGCAGGGCCACATGCACCGGAATCACGATCTCCTCGGGCAACCAGTTTCCACGCGGGGTGCGTGCACGGATGCGAATCTTGAAATCCCCCGACGGCCATGCATCGATGCGGATGGTGTTTTCGGAGGTATATTTCCAGCGTTCGCTTTGTCCCTCGACAAGGTAGCTGTAGGCCGCCTGCCCCGGGGCATCCCAATCGAGCAAGGCAAAGCTGATTTCAACGTCGTTTCCAGACGAAGGCAACTCCAGCGTTTCGCCGGGTTTCCATGCCTGCGCCGTCGCGGCAGTCAAGCTGTCGCCTTGCAATTGTCGGATGGAAATGAGCCGAAAAGGAGGCTGAACCTGTGCGGTGGGCTGAATCGAATCGGGGTGGAAGGATACAATCCCGTTTACCGTCCCGAAATAATACCTCCCATCCGGATCCTCAAAGAATGCTCCCGAATTGAACTCTTCCTCTCCGATGCCATCTTCCTTGTGATAGACGTTGATCCTTCCATCCAGCTTGCTGATGGACATGAGGCCATAGTCGCTGCTCAACCACAACCGCTGATGCTTGTCCTCGACGACTTTGTAAATCGTTTCATTGCTGAGACCGTCCTTGTGTCCGTAAGCAGTCCATTCCCCGGTGGCAATGTTCATTTTGATCAGGCCCCGGTTTTGTGTGCCGACCCAGAGCATCCCTTCACCGTCTTCATGGACGTCATAGACCCTTACACCGGAAGGTTTTTGGCCTGCCGGGGTGAACCGGAACCATTGCCTTTGACGGGTGCGTGGATCGTAGGACACAAGACCTTCGCTGCTGCAAATCCACCAGTTTCCATTGCTTGCCTTTTCCATGCCATAGACTGAGGTATGGTTGAGCGGGTCTTCGGGCGTGTCGGCAAAAGCATGTTTTGCCTCCTTGTCGAGGGGATCCGCTGTAAAAAGGCCGCCGAGCAGGGTACAAATCCAGATTTTGCCCCCGGGTTCCTCGATGACGTTTCTGACTTCACCAGACCCATCCGGCACGAGACAATATCTTTTGACGCCTTGATGGGGACTCCAGAGCGTGGCGGCCCATTCACCGAGCCATTTGGCCTTGCCATCATCGGCCTTGCTGTTGCTGATGCTCAGGCCCATCAAGTTCCAAGGTTCATCATCCAGATGTTTCCCGATCTTCAGATGACGTGTCGCCCCTGATTTTGGGGACATCATGAAAAAGCCCATGTAGGTACCTACGATCAGGCTGTCGCTGATCCGGTCTATGTCCCGTACGCTGATCCTGTCGACGGCATCCGAACCGGTGAGGTAGTTGCGGAAATGGCGCGGCCTGCGGCTGAGGATGAAAAAACCATTGTTGGTGACGACCAATGCAACTTTGCCGAGGGTAATCACTTGATTGATCGTGGTAAATGAACGCGATGATTCCCCTTGCAAGATGTTCGTTTCCACGATGTGAAACTGGTCATCCAGAAAGTCGATCCGCTTCTCATTGAATAAATAATAACCGTCATGCGCCCGACTCAAGTACGGAGGCCATTGTAACATCTCCGCGGCCTCGTAAGGCGCAACTGCCTGCTTCAGCTGTTGTGACATCGATTCGATTTCATGCACGCCCTGAGGGTCTGCGCGCAGGATGTGTCCCCCTCTTTGTCCATCGTTCTCATCGACCAAGCGTATCAGAACGCCGTTTCCGTCCCATGGCCGCAAGAATTGCATCGTTCCCGCCAAGACCACCTTCGAACGATCCAATACCTTGGGCGGCAAATACCACAGCCCTTCCCCGCGATGGAAAAAATGGCTGCCATTCTCGGAAACCTCGATGATCCCATCGATCCGACCCAGGTTGCGTTCCCCAAAAGCTTTCCAGCCATCGGCGGGTGACCATCTCCAATTTTCGCCGGGATGGTTGGAAACAACGATGACGGAATCATTCACCGCGACGAGGATGTCGATCTTGGTCGGATCAAAAGGGAAATTCAGCTCCGGGCGCTTGGTTTCCAGCGGTTGGAGGGTATGCCAATCCATTAGCCCCAGTCCGCCCTCTGCCGAAACGTACCAAAGCGTATGGTCCTTCAGGCAGCGGATGTTGATGATGTTGTTTCCGTTCAAGCCACTTTCCTCCTTCGAGAAACGTTGGAAGGAATAGCCATCGAAGCGATTGAGCCCATAGCCGGTACCGATCCACAGAAAACCCGCTGCATCCTGTGCGGCGAATTTCACTGACCTGGACGACAATCCTTGCTCGAGAGAATAGTGCTGGATGAAAAAATTGTCTGGGCTCGTCTGACCCGCAACCCAATAGGGTAGGTGCAAGCCCAAAAGGATTATGAACAAGGATAGGTGTCTCAGAACCAAGCCTTGCATTCGACAAAAACGGTTGAATCTGAAGACGTCGTTGATGATCGAAACAGCTTAAGGCCAAATCCTTTTCTGGCCTATAATCAAAGGCAAGCTAGCACCTTCGCATGGATTTCCCTCGATTTTTTGAAGCGAACACTCGAATTCGTGGATCAGGAGGGGTTCTCCCGCCCGATTCCAACGGCGAAGTACACGGGGGCTTGTGCCCCAACTTCGAAACAGATGGCAACCCAATAGGTTGCTGATCTGACGGACTTTTGAATAGGCGGCCCGCCAGGGCGGGCCGCAAACTGTGGGGGCCGCTTTGCACCCGAGGCTTCCACCTCGGGCTACCGATAGACGGCCCCTTCGGGGCGGAAAAGCCAAGGGCTGTAAATTGCTACTGTTCAGTAATTTAGTGTCTTGTTATAGTAGAACGCAAAGAGCCGCAAAGTCGGGTTTCATTTGACTTTGCGGCTCTTTGCGCCGGCGCCTGTCCCGCGAGCGGGGCACCTTTGAGGTTGAATCTACCTCAATCCACAATCAGCCTAAACACCTTCCGTTGTCCAACCTCCGAAGTCACCTCCACCACATAAGTCCCCGCCGCCACGGCGCGCAAATCCAGCTTCATTGCATGATCAAGCTCCGAAACCTGCTGCGCCAAAATCTGGCGGCCAAACATGTCGTGGACCGTCACCGTCACGCCATAGCCGATCGGCGAAGCCGTCCGCAACCAAACTTCCCCATCCGTCGGATTGGGATACAGCGCCAAATCAGCCCATTCGCCGAGCTGATTTGCGATGCCGACGATGGTGATGTTGACCGTGTCGGTCACCGCTGTGCAGCCATTGGTATCGGTCACGGAGAGGGAGTAGCTTCCCGTTGTCGTGGCGGTATAGCTGTTGGCATTCGCGCCGCTGATGTTGCTACCGTTGAGGAGCCATTGGTAGGTGGTCCAAGTTTGAACCGATGTGAGCGTATTGCCGGATTGGGAAATCGTCGGATTCAAAACAAAGGCACTGACAGTGACGGTATGCGTGCTCGTGCAGCCGCTGCCATCCGTCACGGTGACCACGTAGTTGCCCGGACCGACATTGCTGAGGTCTTCGGTCGTGGCGCCATTGTCCCAGAGATAGGTAAATCCGCCGAGGCAGGTGCTGCCACCCGAAACGCTCAGGTCGATGCTGCCTTCGGTGCCATTCGGGCAACTCAAGGTCGAAGTCGCCGTCGTCACGATCGCAGGTGCAGCCGTCAAAGTGACGCTCGCCACGGAAGTCGTTCCGGCAAAGTCCGTTACCGTTACGGTATAGGTGCCCGCCCCCAAGCCGCTTGCGATGGAGGAAGTCGCACCATTGCTCCATAGATAGGTGTAGCCAGGGCATCCGCCGAATCCATTCGCTGTTGCAATCCCATCCGTTCCGTTGGCGCAGCTCACATTGAATCCGCAGGCCGTGGTATCTGTTGTTGCTGTCGCCGTAATTGCCTGACCGAGCACCGTCACCGACGCTGCGCAAGTCGAAAAATTTCCCATGACATCCGTGACGGTCAAGAAGACCGTGTTGGCGCCCGCATTGCTGCAGGTAAACGTTGTCTGACTCAAGGTGAGGCCATTGACAGCGCAATTGTCGGTGCTGCCATTGTCCACTGCGGCTGCGGTGGTGCTTGCATTTCCCGTCGAATCCAATGTCAAGGTAAGCGACTGACAAACAGCAGTCGGCGCAACGCTGTCCACGACAACTGTAACGGGAACCCTTACTGAATTCGTACAGGTTGCGGCATTGTAGGTCAGGATCACTTGCCCATTGCCTGTGCGTACGCCCGCAGCAATTGCGCCGCCGGTCACGCCACCGATGTAGGCCGATCCGCCGCCACCGCCGCCGCCAGCCCAAGCACCGCCGCCACCACCTGCACCACCGCCGCCGCCGCCACCACCATAGTAGCCGCCGCCACCGCCGCCGCCGCCCGAACCGGTATAGCCGCCGCATCCGATTACGCCGTTGCCGCCGTTTCCACCCACGCCCAAGGCGCCTGTAACACCGGTCACGCCAGAAGTGCTGCAATTCGAATTGCCAGCTCCACCATTGCCGCCATTGCTTGCCGTTGCACCAATCCCACCAGCACCGCCATTGCCGCAGCCGGCACCTTGGGTACCGCTGACGCCGGACGTGCCGCCACCGTTGCCGCCGGATCCGCCCGGACCTTGCAAGCATGAACCTTGAGGAGCACCTGCGCCACCTCCACCACCGGGCGCCACAATGACGCGATCGGTCAAGGCAGTTCCGACCAAACGCACATCAGAAGCACCGCCGCCAGCGCCGCTCGGGAAGGAGGGACTTCCGCCAACGCCAAGACCCGGTGTGCCGGGAATACCACCTCCATTGTAGCCATTTTGTCCGCCGACATAGATGTTCAAAACTTGGCCCGGGGTGACCGCCAATGTGCCGGTAGCGCTGCCGCCGAGTCCGCCGGTGCCGCCGGGTTGTGCGCCATTGAGGGTGCCCGCAGTACCTTGCGCGCCAAAGGCTTGAATGTCGATCGAGGTCACGCCAACAGGAACCGTAAACGTCTGCACGCCACCGGTGAAGTTGAAGGTATTGGTCCCACTTGCTCCGGAAACCGCTTCGGCATAATACATTGCCGTTCCTGAAGGTGAAACGGCAAAATTGGCGCCGCTCGCGCTTGTGCCGAGGGGAGAGCCGCCTACGGCAACGGTGTACCAATCGATGTTATTGCCCGTGGAGGTAGCATTCAATTGGGCAACGTCACCGGGACAAATCATGCCCGGCGTAGCCGTGACATTGCTCGGTGTGGCGCAAGGGCCTTGGGAAAACAAGCCTGTTGGCAGAATTCCCGCGAACAGGAGCAGCAAGCAAAACGTTTTGAGATGTAGCTTTTGAATCATTCTTTTCAATTTTTGAATATGTAGTTCATCCAAGTTGGACGCACGAGGCCCAATCGACCTGAAGTTGGAGAAACAAGATAGGGAAAAGGAGCGTGAGTGGCGCAAGGCCCATCGGAATTTATTTGCAAGTGGTTCGCAATTGGGTGCCGGTAGGTTTACCTTTATGATTTTGCAGACCTGCCAAGCGTTTAGAGTTACGTTTTTCGCCAGTTGAGCTGGACATCAAGTGGAACTTAAACGCACAAGGCATTTATTTACAGCTGATGAAACTTCAATTCCTTTCACATATTTCACCGATTGGCAGTGATGTCAATACCAATTCGATGAATGTGATGCGGCTTTATTTATTTGAGCCAGCGGAGGTCGTTGGTTTGCAATCGGCCATTCGGCATACCTTGCTGATCTCGATGGAGCCACTGGTCCTTGATTCATTGCCATTTGTCCAAGCTGAGAATTGTCGGCTGACTTTGCGAATTGCCGATCATGATGCTGGCATTTCCACCGAAGATGCGTTTCAATTTTATTGCGACCTATTGCCATCCAGCTACGAAGAAATGCTTGGGCTGTTGCAACCTTTTACCTCCGCGTCCTTGAACACATATCAGTGGCTTTACGACCTACCATGTGAGATCGAATTGCTGATTTCACCTACGGGGCAATGGTAATTTGTTGTTGGTCAATTAGTCCCTGCTAATGCAATTTGTAATCGTGATCGTAATTTATCCCCGTTGTGTAGGGACAGGTCGTCCCGATTCTCGGGATCCCTACACAACGGGATTGGAAATCAATGATGTATTCCAATCGTGCTTCTTGTTGATTCCCCATTCGCATACATCCCCAAAATCCCTATCTTTGAATCAACCGCCATTTTCGAGGCTACAAAATTCGAAGGAAAATGATCGACCGCGACATAGAAAGGGAATTGCTGCCGTTGCTGGGTTCGGGGGAAGAAATCCTCTGGGCTGCGCGTCCGCAAACGGGGATCAAATTGCGTACCTCGGATGCAGTTATGATCCCGTTCAGCATTGTTTGGTGCGGTTTTAGCATCTTTTGGGTGGTAATGGCTTATTCAATGGATGCGCCAATTCCCTTTGTGCTCTTTGGCGTTCCCTTCGTTTTCATCGGACTATATCTGGTATTCGGACGTTTTTTTGCAGATGCCAACCGTCGGGCCAAAACCATTTATGCCTTCACCCGCGAGCGTGTCATCATCCGCACGGGTGGGGGCAATACGACAGTCGAATCGATTCCCATTGCAAGTCTCGCCGAATTGACGCTCGAACAAAAGGCGGATGGCAGCGGGACCATTTTGCTGCGTCCCGATATCAGTACGCCTGGCGCATTGAACTATTCGCACAATTTCAATTCGAGCCGCGGACCCGCAAGGTATGTGAAACAAGGGCCCCGCCTCGAAATGATTGACAACGTGCAATCGGTCTATCAGCGCCTGCTCGACTTGCAACGGCAAATTCGGGTCTGAGAAATTTACCTTGGTACAAGCGATGGAATCCACGACACTGCTGAATGACCTCCTCTCTCGCGATGCCACCAAAATCTGGTCGGCTGCCGGTGCAATATTGAACAGTTGGGATCGCCCGATGCTGCTGGAATTGGCCCAACAGCTTCCTGAAATTCGGGAGAAAACCAAGGGCATTGACCTCGGCGGATTGCTGCATCCCAATTCCGTTCACCTTGAGAATGCCCTTCGCCGCATCGAATATGTCCGTGATTCAGAAGCCTGCCTCTGCAAATTGTACGGCGCCACACAATTCGACAATCCCCATCAGGAATCCGAACGCGGTCATGTGAAAATCCTGGAAACCAAATTTGCAGACGGCTATTATGTTGATTTTTATACCTGCGAATGCCAACATTGCCATGCAAAGTACAAGGTCAGCGAGCGGGAATACCATTATACATTTTGGACTTGGTCGGTTTTGGATCAAGTCTCCTAATAGGTATTCGGGTAGAAAAATCTTGCCACGAAGACACAAAGGCACAAAGGTGAAATGCTTTCCTTCGTGTCTTCGTGCCTTCGTGGCCAAATTCTAACCAAAAAAACGGCAAAATCATTATATTGCCTACTATTCAATCACTAGGTATGAAAAATCGTCTGCGTTCAATCGCTCTCACACTCGCACTCACGCTCCCTCTCACACTCATTTACGCCCAGTCATTTCCTGGCCTAAACTGGTCCTACGCATTGCCTGCGCCATCTTTTGGTTCGGCAGCATCGGCAGATGTGGATGAAGACGGTTTCCTCGAAATCATCTTCACCACCTATACCGCCGACGGCAAGGCCCACTGCCTGAACGCCGAAGATGGCACCGTTCGCTGGACTTTTGACATCGGTGGCTGCGGTGATGTGGCGCCGCTGATTTATGATTTTAATCAGGACGATACGTTGGACGTCTTCATCAACGGCAGTTGCAACCCCACCTGCTTTTGCATCAATGCCCGCACTGGACGCCTGTTGTGGTCGATGCCTTCGGGTGGAGGCGATTCGCCACCCACCGTTGCGGACATTGACGGGGACAACAAACCGGAGATCCTCTTCGGCAACTTCTCCGGCCAAGTCCGCATTCTCAACGGCGAAGATGGCAGCCTCAACCGCACCGTCATCTTTGCACCCGGGATCGGTGCGATTCAAACCGAACCGACCATCGGCGACTTGGATGGCGACGGCGACCTCGACTTCATCGCCTGCAACCACTTCAACAATGGTGGATTTTATACTTGGGCCTACGATTACGCCACCGACGACACCCTCTGGACGAATTACAAATTCGATACCGCGGCCACATATTATGCTTACCATGGCGGCGTTTTGGCAGACGTGGACAACGATACCAAACTCGAATATGTAATCGGTGACAATGCCGGCGCCATTCGGGCCTTGAATGCAGAGGACGGTTCGGTACTTTGGGAAGTCACGGGCCTCACCAACGTCATTTCGGCCCTTTCCTGCGCCAATTTCGACAATGATCCCGCCTTGGAAATCGTCTATTCCAACAACGATTACATCCTCCCTTACGACGACCATATCGGGCTGCTCGATGGAGCAACGGGCAATTTGGATTGGTCCTATCCGCTTGGTCTTTTCGGCGTTCAGGGGCGTCGCAATATCCGACATCAATGGCAATGGCAAACTTGATTGTGTATCCGGACATTATATGGGCGAAGTCATTGCGGTCGAACCCTTTACGGGATTGATTTGGAACTTTGATGCTGACCCTTTGTTGCCGTCGGGTTTGCCTTATTGGGATGTGGACCACGGCCCTGTCATTGCCGATTTTGACCATAATGGCACGATGGATGTATTTATGGTCGCAGGCTACGGCACCTATTTCCCGGATTCGCAGAATGTCGGCGTCGCCTTCTGCATCGAAGGCGGCCAAAATGCCACCGGCTGCCCCGAATGGCGGATGTTCCGGCAAGACGTCGAACGCAGCGGCTACCTTTCCGACCAAGACATTGCGGCAAGCTGCGCCCAAGTGAGCGTGGAAGCACCGGTTGCACCGGGAGCCACCGCTTATCCCAATCCTGCGACGAATTCCATTCGCTTTGAATGGCCATCTCACACGACGGAGCCCGCAAAACTGACGATTTTTGACCTCCAAGGTAGGATCGTCGCCGCGGAGGCAGCCTACAATATCGGCGAAAGGGTCGGATTGGAGATGGCTCCCGGGATGTATTTCTGGCGCTTGCTGCAGGGTGGGGAAAGCACATCCGGGAAGATCGAGGTTGTGCGGTAGGGGGGACGAACTTTAGAATTCAATTTCTGGCCACCACAAGGCACCAAGACACCAAGGGATAAGCGGTACATCTTTGTGTCTTGGTGCCTTCGTGGCGAAAACTCAGCCCAAAAACCATACATTTCAATATGAAATCAGTCCTCCTCGCACTCACCCTCACACTCGCTCTCACACCGTGCGAAGCACTTGCCCAGCCCACGATCACCATGTGCAACCGCACATTCATCAACGCTGAATTTATCAATTACCATACCATCCAATACGACACCTTTGGTGTCACGGCAGGAGTGGGCGGTGCCAATGCTGTCTGGGATTATTCAAATTTGGCAACGCAGAGTTCAATGGCGAATTTTGAAGGGTTTTATTATCCACAGAATACGCCTTACGGGTTCTTTTTCCTTTTTGCCAATATTGCTTCGAACTTTGATCTCAATTACAGTTTCAAGTATTATGCCTATTTGCCCAATGCGATCACCTATTACGGGTTTCATTATTCGCAGCAGGATTGCAACAAATACAGCGATCCTGCTTTGGAAGTAGTCTGTCCGATGAATTTCATGGATGCTTTTTACGATACTTATGGAGGTCGAAATTGCCAAAATGTCTATTTTTCGGGGGCTCGATCCGTTTCGTATGATGGATTTGGAACCCTGATGTTGCCTTCGATGACAGTGCAAAATGTGGTGAGGTTGCATACTTTGGATACAATGACCATTGCGGGAATAGCCCATTACCGCGAGACCTACAGTTGGTATGAAACTTGGCGCTATCTCCCGCATTTTACGATTGTGCGCGAGCGCATTGCAGGAACGTCCAATTCTACTTTTACCGCGACGCGGTACGATCTTTTAATGTGAATTCTACCGCCGAGGGGATTGGGGCTGAATCTGGTATTGTGCTGTTTCCCAACCCAGTCAACGATTTTTTGACGGTCACTGCGCCTGCGAATCTGAAAGCCAGGCATTTTGTGATTGCTGATGTAGCCGGGCGGGAACTTCGGAGGTTCTCATTGGACGGGGTACGGACCGCTGTTTCGATGGAAGGTTTGACCACTGGGATTTATTTGTTTCGTGTTTTGGATTTCAAGGGGAATTTGGTGGATTCGGGGACGTTGGTAAAGGAATGAGGTTGCTGTTGGGTTTGCATGTGTTGGCCTTGACTCCCGTGGACATCGAAGAGACTTGGAGGCAAGTCGCGAAATGGATTCCAGATTGCAAGGTGATCTTGCGTTAAGGTCCGAGCTCAAAGGCAAATAGGCCGGCTGAATTTAACAAAACCTCCTACTTCCCACCCCGCCCCTTTTTTTCGGGCGCAGCCTTCGTGGGCACTTGCGCGGGTGGGGTCTGCAAACTGTCGGTGGGAGTGGTTGCTTCTTCCTCGGTCACGGATGTCGCATCCTTCTTGAATTCAGCGGTGATGTCCAATTCGAAGGGTTTATCGGCAGCTACGGTCACCTCACGTGAAAGCAGTGCACCGCTGACTTCAATGTCGATTTGATTGACACCGAGGCTCAGATTCAGCTGTGAGGGTGACTGATAGGTTCGCATTTCACCCTGCGGATTCGTGACCGTAATAAAGTATTCCGGTTGGGTCGGGTTCACGAATTTTGCAGCCGCCGCCGGTCCTGTCAATTGATATTGGATCTGCTGTGAAGGATGTGTTTCATCCACCACAAACTTTCCGCTCGCATCCTCGTGTCCGGGAACGGATATGATATAGTGAAACTCGCCATATTCCGCATTCAGCGGCTTTCCTTTGGCGTTGAGACGCACGGGTTGACCATTCACTTTGAGCGTGGCACCTTCCGGTAAACCTTGGAAACCTACCTGACCTTTGCCCTTGGATTGTGCGTATTTGCTGTTGATCGACTCGGTTTTGAGTTTCCCGTTTTCCTCCGAAAGGGTGACCAAACTCGATTCCTCCAAATCCAACAAGGAATACCAGGCATTTCCCCGGAATCCCTTGACCTCCTTGTATTTGGAACCTTTGTCATAGGGATTCCATGCCGTCCACATCACCCTGTCTTGCGGATCAAAATAGGAGCCATTCGCGTTGAAATCCAGCAGCACGCAATTGACACCGTCCGCACCTTTGGCCGACATGTAGCTGGGATTCTGCAAATAGTGTTTTCCCTCTTTTTCAAATACCGTCAAGTCCTGATTGTCGCCCAAGTGAAAGGAATAATGCTTCGAAGGAATAATTTTAGGCTGCAATTCCGTGACTGTGGTCCAGTTCCAAGTCGTGACATGTCGATATGCTCCACGGTAGGCGGTATAAAACTGCGTTTGGTAGGTCGTTTGCGTGCTTTTGGTGGATGGGTTGTACCTCGATGTCGCAACCATGCGCGAGGCCTGATAGGGTTGGGAGTACCATTGCATCGTGTAGCTCGGATAATAACGCGAGACGGTACGCGGAACCCAAACCACGGAGCGATGATCAAAATAGCGTTTGTCATCTGTCGTTGCAGTGGCGGTCAAAACTTTGCCATCCGCGGCCTTGACGGTGATTTGGTCACCTGCCCCTTTGGAAAAAGTGAGTTCTTTGCCTTTGAAGTTGACCTTGACCTCGCCACCGGAAGCCGGCAATTCCCGACCGGAAATTTGTGGTTTTGCCCAGCCATATTGCTCAAAAATGTCCGCGCCGACTTCGAAGGGTGTTGCCGTCGAAACGTTGGGCGCGTCTGACGCCCGCGACATGCGCTTGAGGGTCTGCGCGTGCAGGGGGGAAATGAAGAAGAGAAAACCGAAAAGGAAAGGGAGTGAATGTTTCATGTTTCTTTCAATGAATTGAATGCAAAGGTAATGATTTAAGTGCCTAAAAATAAGGGGAGTTTGTGAAAAATCCGCTGCATTTGTGTCATATTTCTGTAGGGCCGTTGAATGTTTGCTTATGGAGTAGTTTGTTTATAATGAGTGGTTTTTGCTTTTCGCCGGAGGCAAATGTTCGATAGCCCTGCGGCAGGATGCCGCGGGCTCACTTAATAGCTTGGTGTCTTGGTGCCTTGGTGGCCAGACTACCCCACAACCCCAGTCAAAAAAATCCCTATCTTCACAGTCCCGAATCCCAACTTCAGGAATGTTAAGATGAAAAAATACGCACTCCATCTCTTTGCAGCCGCGACCGTCGTCGCTGCCATTGCTGCATTCGCCCCGGTCACGCAACCGCATCCGGCGAAATCCACCGACCTCCGCGCATTGTATTCCGCGCCGATGGAGAACAGCGCTGCCCGCAAGGCTTGGGAACGCAAGCGTCTCGCCGATCCGGCAACGGGCAACATTCCCGCCGGGATTCGCGCCCTCGAATTGGCATTCGCAGACAACCTGCCCAATGACCTCACCCAGAAGGTCGATTCGCTGAATGCCCCGTGGACACAGCTTGGCCCTTTTAACCTCGGCGGACGTACGCGTGCTTTTGCCAAGGACATTGCCAACCCTGCAATTCTGTTGGCCGGCGGCGTCTCGGGCGGAATATGGCGCAGCACCGACGCAGGCGCCACATGGACGCGCACGACCGCCGCAGCAGCGCACCCGGGCGTGAACCATATTGTGCAAGACATTCGCCCCGGACATACCGACACTTGGTATGCACTTTCCGGCGAAGCTTATGGGACCTCTGCCAGCGGTGGCAGCGCCTTTTACCTCGGCACCGGCATGTTCAAATCCACCGACAATGGCCTCAGTTGGGCCGTCATTTCCAGCACCAATTCGGGGACACCGCAAACGTTTGACAATGTCTGGGACGCTACCTGGAATGTCGCTGTGGACCAGGCAGATACCGTCAACAACGTCGTCTATGCCGCATTGCTCGGCGCCATCATGCGCAGCACCAACGGCGGCACAAGCTGGACCTTGGTGCGCGGCAGCAATTCGACGAATTTATCCTACTTCACCAACGTCATGACCACCCCTTCGGGCAAGGTGTATGCCGGACTGAGCAGCTACGATGGCGGCGGCACACATTTGGGCACGCACAAGGGCATTTGGCGCAGCGACAACGGCACCACTTGGCGCGACATCAGCCCGAGTTTTATGCCCACCACCTACCGCCGCATCGTCAGCGCCTGCAATCCCCTCGACGAAAACCGCATCTATTTCCTGCTCGCATCCGTCGATCCGGCATCCGGCAAACAAACCCGCGATTTCCAAGGCACACCCGAATGGAATGCCCTTTACCGTTACACGTACATCAGCGGCGATGGCACGGGTGCAGGTGGCGCGTGGGAGAATCTGACCGCAAATATTCCGGCGACCGGTGGCCCATTTGACCATTTTGTCGTGCAGGGAAGCTACAACTTATGCATCAGCGTCAATCCGGTCGATACCAATATGGTCATTCTCGGCGGGACGAATCTTTACCGTTCGACCACGGCCTTCAACGACAGCACCAATACCACGCACATCGGCGGCTACGAAGTCGGGGCAGGCACGCCGGTATTGTACAATGGTTTGTATCCGAATCAGCATCCCGATCAGCACGTGATGTTTTGGGATGCCAATCAGCCGAATGTCCTCTGGAATGCCAATGACGGCGGTATTTGGCGCTGCGACGACGTGACGGCCACCACGCCCAGCTGGACTTCGCTCAACAATGGCTATCAGGTTTCGCAGTTTTACACCGTTGCCCTCGACCACGGTACGCCCGGCAGTGACCTGATTGTCGGCGGATTGCAAGACAATGGTTCGTACTGGAACAATACCTTGGCCACGACCGATCCCTGGGAATGGGTGGCAGGCGGCGACGGCTCCTATTGCCATATTGCGGATGGCGGCAGCACCTATTATTTCTCCAAACAATTGGGCGTATTGGCCAAATGTGCGATCGACGCGAATGGGACTGTGACGGCCTTCGAAAGGATCGACCCGATCGGTGCGACGGGGTATCAATTTATCAATCCTTATGTCTTTGACCCTAATAATCAGAATGTGATTTACGTTCCGGCGGGGCAATCGATCTGGCGCAACAGTGACCTCTCCACGATCCCGATGAATGGCGGTTGGGACAGCATCACGACGAATTGGAGCCAACTTGCGGTGACCTTGCCCAACGGCCCCGAAATCACCGCGATTGGCATTTCCAAAACCCCTGCGAATCGGATTTATGTAGGTACGGACTCCAAAACCATTTACCGCATTGATGACGCCGACACGGGTAGCCCCACGATGACCTCCATCGCCGCTGCCACCATGCCCGCCGCCGGATTTGTCAGTTGCCTCGCCGTGCATCCCGATGACGGCGACAAGGTCGTGGCCGTCTATTCGAATTATGGCGTTTACAGTATATGGTACACCGCCAATGCCGGCGCCACCTGGGTCAAGGCAGGCGGCAACCTCGAGGCAAATTCGACGGGAACAGGGAATGGCCCTTCGATCCGATGGGTGCAAATCCTGCCATTGTCGAGCGGAGACGCCTATTTGGCCGCCACAAGCACCGGATTGTATGCCACCGACAGCCTCAATGGCATTGGCACAATATGGACACAACTTGCCGCCAATACCCTCGGCAAATCCGTCGTGGACATGATCGACTACCGTCCGTCGGATGGCCGCACCGTCATCGCAACCCACGGCTACGGCATTTGGTCCGCCACCATCACGGGACCACCACCCGTCGAGATTTCCCCTTCGAATGGAATCACAGCTGCCGAATTGACGGTCTTCCCCAACCCCTTGCAAGTAAATTCGAAGGTGGAACTCTCCCTGCCGAATGAAGAAAACGTCACCGTCGCCCTCTACGACGCCACCGGAAAGCAGGTTCATACCCTCTTCGAAGGCCAACTCCAATCCGGCAACCACCAATGGCGCCTCCCCCAATTGCCCACCGGCGTCTATTTCTGCCGTGTGAATGCCGCAAATTGGAGCAAGGTCGTGAAGTGCGTGGGGATGCGTTGATGTGGCATCACCCAAAAGGCAAAGCCTCGCACGGCTTGATAACCCGCAATGGTGATCCGGGTTCACCCAGAATGGGCCGTCTAAAGGTGCCGGGCAGCGGAAGCCCACGGTAAAAATGCCCGTTTGTTGGTTTTTTCGCGCCGAAGAGCCTGCCCGCCGCACGTGATTGCCGTCTATCGGTAGCCCATTCAGAGCAACAGAACCCTACGGTCAAGATACCCGTTTGGTGGTTGGTTTTCCGCGCCGAAGGTGCCGTCTATCGGTAGCCCGAGGCGGCAGCCTCGGGTAAAGAGGCCCCCTTCGAACATGCGCCCCGAAGGGGCCGCCTGTTGACCATTCTCGTTACCATTCCCAAGAACAGACGGCTCCTTCGGAGCGTTTACTGTAACCGATTTCCGTAACCTGACGCTTACGCATCAGGCTACCAACAGACGGCTCCTTCGGAGCGGAAGCACGGGGGAAGGATGGAAAAATTACAGCCCAACCGAGCCAAATACTGCAATTCCCTTCCCTATCTTTAACACTCAAAAAAAGGAACATGGGTAAATGGAGCGATTTTTGGGAGCTGAAGTTGCGTCCTTGGCGCCTCCGCCTTGAATCGAGGGCCCATCGCCGGATGGTCAAGCGCGACAACCGTTTGAAACCCGCCCCCTTCGACCACCTGACCGACGCCGACTATTTGGATGCCGAAATCACCCTCACGCGCACGCCCTGCTTCGGTTCTTGCCCTGCCTACACGGTATATGTTCGCGGGGACGGTTGGGTGGAGTACAATGGCGAAGTATTTGTGGAAGTGGAAGGCCACCAAACCGCGCAGGTCGATCCGGCCGAGGTGCGCAGATTGATTCAAGCCTTCTACCGGATCAATTTTTTTGCGCTGCACAATGAATACAAAACCTTCTGGACTGATGGCCCCATGTTGGGGGTGAGTATTTTGATCGCCGGGCAGTTCAAAGGCATCGTGGATGCCGGTGACGGCCCCATGCGGCTGTTCGAGCTGTCCAAAGCAATCGATCAAGTCGCGGGTACCAAGCGCTGGATTGGGGAGTGATGTGGAGAACTGCTGATTCGTCATCGCCCAGAATGGGCCGTCTATCGGTAGCCCGAGGCGGCAGCCTCGGGTAAAGAGGCCCCCTTCGAACATGCGCCCCGAAGGGGCCGCCTGTTGACCATTCTCGTTACCATTCCCAAGAACAGACGGCTCCTTCGGAGCGTTTACTGTAACCGATTTCCGTAACCTGACGCTTACGCATCAGGCTACCAACAGACGGCTCCTTCGGAGCGGAAGCACGGGGGAAGGATGGAAAAATCAAAGTACAAGGCTGGGTAATTTTGCGGTTCGGCGCCTGTCCAGCGAGCGGGGCGCCTTTGCGGTTTTCCCCGGCTTCGTGTCTTGGTGTCTTCGCCGTGTCCGCCGAAGGAGGGTGGCAAGAATACAGCACAAAATTGGATGAACACATCAGACTGCCGCCAAGTCAATTCAGCCATTTGCAGGTGGCGGCCCAATATGGGACACGCCAAACCTGCATACGACTGATTTTCCATTTATTCCAGAATCAATTTCTTGGTAATCACCTTGCCTTCAGCCATAACCCGTACCAAATAAACCCCTTTGGCCTGACCAGACAAATCGACACCATAAGAATAGACATCCTTCACCAAATCCATCGCCTGTACAACAGTCCCGGAAACATCCGAAATCTCAATCCTGCCCGCGTCCAATGTCTGCGTGTACACCGTAAAGCTTCCCGCGGTTGGATTCGGATAGATCGCCACCACATCCACAACCTCATCCATGACAGATGCCCCCTTTTCTGCTGGCGAATCCACCAAAGCCGCCACAAGCTGCTGCAATGCCGCGATTTGGGCCTGCTGCTTTGCCAGCGTAACATTTTGCGCCTCAATCATTCCTTGCTGCTCCTGCATTCCCTTCACCAACGGCACTACAAATTGGCTGTAGGCGAGGCTATAATTGTCATTCTCATCCTGTGGAACATGCACCCCGTTAAAATCATAGCCGATTTCCTTGGCTGCCTGCTCCACCTCCTGCGCAATAAATCCACTTTGGCGAATGGCAGTCGAGGCCGAAAAATCCTTGTCCAAATAGATCGCACGTACGCTGTCGGCCATGTTTTTGGTCAAAAATTCCTGGAACTTCCGCGTATCCAGGTTGTAAACGACAGGGCGCAAGCGGTTGATGAAATCCAAACCCTTCACATCCTCTTCGCTGATATTGTTTTTAAACCGACCATCCGATGGATTCGAAAAGGCCACTTGACCTTCTATTACGGTCACCGTCGTATTGCCGATCCGCACCTTGTTGCTTGCATTCACCACGGCATTGGCGCCAACAGCCGATGCATTGGTGAGGTTGTTGGTGCTGACATTGGCAAGGTAGCCTAGCCCCACGTTTTGGGTACCGGTTGTATTGGTGCCCAAGGCAATACAGCCCAAGGCCGTATTTTGACTGCCAGAACTATTCAATGACAATGTTCCCCAACCCATGGCAACATTTTCTGATCCTGAACTGCTGACAATCAAAGCTGCTCCCCCCATTGCCGTATTATGGCTGCCAATGCTATTTCCGTGCATGGCTTGATATCCCGTGGCTGTATTTTCGTAGCCTGTCGTATTGTAATAAAGTGCGTACGAACCCGTTGCAGTATTCTCGAAGCCACTCCAATTGTTGGCCATGGACGCATAGCCCGTGGAAGTGTTCTGATAGCCTGTCGAGCAAGCTTCCATTGCTGCAAACCCAATCGCAGTATTGTGGTTGCCAGTCGTATTGTAGCGCAAGGCATAGTATCCATTCGCCACATTTTCACGGCCACTTGTGTTCGCTTGTAGTGCATAATATCCAATCGCAGTATTCTTCACGCCAGAGCCGCCAGGCATGTTCCCGGACCGAAATCCAAAGGAGGTGTTGCCGCTAGCTGAACTCTCGATGCGGCCAGCCACCTGATTGTTTACCCTGAGATTCAACGGCACATTGTCGGTCGTTCCGATGAAATTCGTACCGTCCACGGTGCCGCCATTGCCCACCAACGACCAACCACTACCGCTTGCTCCCAATGTCTGCCAAGTCGCATTCCCCAGCGCATCGGAAACCAGCACCTTGCCCGCCGCAAGCGTGCCACCTGTGACTTGAAGGCCACCTGCAATCAGCTTGGCAGTCGTTCCTGTACCTGCGTACACCGCTGTGACGGCATTGTTCCCCAGCTGAATCGTATTGCTCGCACTCACCTTCGCCTCATTGCCGATCGCAGTCGCATTGCTCAAATTGTTGGTCGTCACGTCCGCATAAAAGCCGAGGGCCGTATTCCCGCTGCCGATCGTATTCGTCAGGAGTGTGGCCGCGCCATGCCCGGTATTGTTTAACCCTGTGGTGTTGTATTGTAGGGAAACCAATCCGCTCGCCGTATTGTAGTTTCCACTCGTGTTGCTGTACAAGGTTTGGTATCCATGGGCCGTATTCGCAATACCCGTACTATTGGCATTCATCGTTTGGCTCCCGACGGCAGTATTGTAGGCACCCCACGTATTGGCGGTCAATGCATGCTCACCGATCCCTGTATTGAAGATGCCACTTGTATTGGCTTTCAGCGCTTCATAACCCAATGCACTGTTTCTAGACCCCGAAGCAGACGTCAAGCTCTGAAAACCAAAAGCCGTATTGTAGGCTCCACCGATGGGAACATTGTTGATATTGTAGGACACATTGCTTTGCGCAAACGTCGCCGTCATGCATAGCAATACCATGCTGAGTAAAAGCAGATTCTTTTTCATTTTAGATTTTTGATTTACTTTCAATAAATGCACTACGAAGTGCGATGGCACAATGGTAGATGAATTAAAGCGATTTGACAGCAAAACTTCAGCAATGGCAACTATTGCTCATTAACGGCCATTATCCCGACTGAGTGAAGTTCTTCGACATAGCGTACCCTTTGGATGCAAACAACGGAAAATGAGCAGATTGGCCTACTTCCCCTCCCTCAAAGCCCTGCAAGGGCGACATCCCCTAGCGAAGGGTGCAGCCCTTCGCTGCGCGGGAACAATGACCCCGCCGATAACCGGGATTCGTTTTGGCCGAGGCCCCCGAGGTGGTAAGCTTTGGGCTGGAATGGGTTAAATGAGGGCAGAAAATAATTACTTACCAGTCTTGGTTTCCCGCCCAGAATCTTTAGATCGCCGCAGGCAATGGGCCGTCTATCGGTACCGCGTTCCGCGCAGCGAAGGCCTACTCTGAAAATGCCGTTTGTTTGTTCGCCCAGAATGGGCCGTCTATCGGTAGCCCGAGGTGGAAGCCTCGGGTGCAGCGAACCCCCAAAGTTTTTTCGGCTCTGCCGGGTCTCCTCAAGATTGCCATTGTTCGATGGTGATGGACTGCCTTCGAATTGGGCCCTCTGAGCGACGTTTAGCAAAAAGAGGTAGTGAATGCCAAAACTCCGGTGAGGCATTTTGTTTTAAAAGCCAGTTGGGATCGGGGTTTGGCGGATGGTTACAGGCTTTTTTCAATAGAATTCCTACGTTTCGTTGCTTAATTCACTGGCATATTACACTTCTCCTGACGACATATTTATTCTTTACTGTAAAGTTCCCTGAGTTCGTATATTCGCAAACCAGCAAAAGCCGTATATGAGTAATTTTACCATTGATTGATTGAAGGATTTCGATTGAGGGTGTGAGATAAGCCGAATCTTTGTATAAGATTCTATCAAAGTAAAGTTCCAACCAACTTTCCCATGGACAATTGACAAACACTTCAATTCCGCTAAATCGAATCACTGGACAGTCCGAATTTGCAATGTGAGAACGAATATTGTTTATGTATTCGTCGTAGGGTTGTCGGAAGAATCGCCAAGGTCGTTGGGGAATCCCCTTGTTATCATCCTGGCTTGGGGGGTAAAAAAAACGTACGGAAAATATCCATTTTCATCCATTTCGTTTAATTGTAAATAGGGATATGAATAATTTCCATACAATATACTTAGGCTATCCTTCGTTTTGGAAAATTCATGCTCGAAAAAATCTTGGATACAATACTCGAATTTCAGGAACAATCCCTCATCCAACAATGATTGCCCTTTAACATTTGTGAAGAGCAAAACACCCAAAACCAAGAATGCTAGTCGTTTCATACTCACTTCCCTCCAAAACAATTTCTAAAACAGTCATCAAGACAAGCAATAATGCCTACCTTCCCGCTACACCACAAAAATAGTCATCCCGCCCACAATCAATATTACAATTTTCGCCCAAAGGATCAGCATCCTTCCCCGAAATTTGTTCCAGAGGGAGGTCGCGCAGCACAAGTCCGACTTTGCCAGCAAGGGCCTTGATGTTTGGACGCACCTGACCGCGATTCGAATCCTTCCCATCGCGAAGGGCTTCAACACTCACTCAGAAAAAGCGCCATCTCAGGCCAAAAAACCGTCCTCCAAAGCCCTGAAAGGGCGACATCCCCTAGCGAAGGGTGCAGCCCTTCGCTACGCGGGAACCTACAACCCCGCCAACAACCGAGATCCGCATTCGACGAATGCCCCCAATAGTGGTACAGGTTGACCGGAATAATTGAACACTCGATGAAACTGATTCCTAGTGCCGCCATGATGGTAGAGGGCCAGCATATTGCTCCTGAGTATCGGGATAGGTGTATTCACGGCACTAGCCTACGGTACCACCTGCAGAAGTGTCAGTCGTCAAAGAAGATGCCGCCTTCCGCGGTTCGAATGGCCATCCCAAGGGATACCAGATAGTTTGAGGAATTACTCTTTTTTTTGAACGAGCGGTATTCGTCAGACTCATTATGGGTGTCGATATGGAAAAAACAATGAGATTGATTTATTGTCCTTGGAAGCGTTGATCAAATCACAATTTCCTCGTTTCCTCTCAGAACATCACCTTCTTCAAAGTAGTAGAGCATTTCATAGTCTGAAGCTATTTTGATTTCAGGCCATTTGGAAAAGTCGAAATAGTTGCTCTTATATTTTCTGGCCGAATCCAATTCTGGACTAGTTTCATAATTAAAGACTTTGCCAGAAAACCATATAGGTCGTTGCTTGCGTTTGTAAGTTTCGTAAATAATAAGGTCAATGTTCATTCGAAACTCTGTCCCGACAAATACGCGATAGCTATCCTGAAGACTCTTTTTTTCGTCTTCCGAATAATTCCGCCACCGATCTTGTTTCTCACAGGATGAAAGGGACATGAGCAAAACAATCAATTGGAAAATTGAATGTCTGATAACAATTGAACCCTTGGAAAATTGGATTTTCATCGGAAACACGAGAAAAATGATTCTCAATGACCAAAATAATGAAATAGCCTCGATATCGCAAGTGGAGCACAATTGATAACAAAGCTGCCAAGAAATGTTAGGATTGAAACCAAAAGATCAAGAACCAATCGCGATAAGACTGCCTGCTATCGACGATGCCAACTTCCTTTCTGGGCCTGTCCTCGGACCACAAGCCTCGACGTTTTTTTTACTTGACGTTCATGGGTATGAACGCCCATATTTAATTGTTTCTAGGGTATTACTGGGGGGCTGAACCGCTGCGCAACGACAACCTTATTCGTGGCTGAGATGCTTAGAAATGGCGCTTTCCACCCAGCATCTGACCATCAGGTCATCCACCAGACAATTTGACCCATTGACGGAAGCATCGATGAACCCTTCACCAAATTCCACCTCCTTCAACGGCCCTCCATCCAGCTCGGTCAGCAATTGCAGAAATCATGGAAACAAGATTGGTAGCGTCTGTATCCTACGTAGCTGCAAGCCGTAACCGTCTCAAATAGAATCGCCCAATTGCCAATAGCTATCGATTCCAGCGTTTGACTTCCACAGAATCGCTGATACATTGCCCTGATCTGTTCCAAATCAGCGCTCAAGAGATCGGTCATGAGTACGCTGTCAGTTAGGAACTCAGGAGAAACGAAAAGCTCCTTCCAGAAAGAAGGGCTTGCAACAGGTACAAAAACAAACCATACCCCCGCCTTTTGGTGGGAAACGCACCATGAGGTAGAATGTCCTTGAGAAGTTCCGACCTCTAAACGCGAATTCAGACCAAAGGGCTTCCTTTTCTGGCAAATCTGGAAGCACCAAAAGGGGAGTTTGGATTCACCGAAAAACTCCGAGAGAATGGATGACGCAATTTTCGTCCATTCTTCGAAACTCCAGTGCAAGTCATACCCGATAATTCCTTCGTGGAAGGAGGTATAGACCAGGAAGTCGCTTTGTCCTCGCTGTTGATAATTAAGGATTGGACGATCAGGGTTCGTGAGATTCTGCGATACCTTTAAGAGCGTCGAATGATCTATCGGCGAAGTCAAATTTGGCGAAACTTCCTGACATGGGGATGAAGTGCCGTCATGAATCGCTTCGCAAGCCTCAGAGCCAAGCGCAGAGCTGATTATTCCACCAAGGAGTGTCCGTCCCTGAAATCAATTGACCAGTTTCAAGAATTAGCCTCAATCTTTAAAATCGGAAAATATAGCAACACCTACACCCTGCCACACCCCGTCCGCAATTCCCACTTGCACCTTGCAAAGCAACAAGGAAAATTCTACCTTGGTCACTGTGGACCGGCCACGCATCTACCTTGTTTTCAATGATTCAAAAGCGCTTTTACCTGCTTTGCCTTGTTGGTTTCTGGACGATTGCCCTCCTTCGGGTTCCCCTGTTTGCGCAAAGATTTGACTGGGCGGCACAATCGACGACTTCCGGTGGGGCAGGAGCACTTGCGGTGGCCATCGGGGCACAAGGCGAAGTGATCACCGTGGGCAACTTTATGACCAGCACGGACTTGGATCCAGGTCCGGGCACATTCGTGGTTACGGGCTCCGCGACGGGCAGCAATGCCTACATCCAAGCATTGACTGCAAGCGGGTCCTTCTTATGGGGGGCCGCGATCCAAACGACCACGGGTCAGGCGCATGCGCGATCGGTGGAGGTGGACCCCTTGGGCAATATCGTGGTCGTGGGAGCCATAAGCGGAACCGTGGATCTGGATATCGGGACGGGGACCGACTTGCACACTGTGAGCACGCAGGGCATCTTCATCGTGCGGATTTCCCCGAGTGGCGGCTACCTCGGCGGGACCAGCATTGACCAGCCCAGCTTGCAATACGATAATGGTTCGGTATTGGCCTTGGATGGGGTCAATGGAATCTATGTCGTCGCCAATTTTATCGATTCGGTGGCCTTGTCTCCCGGGGTTGTACTCCACGACTCCGGTACGGGTGATGTGTTTTTGGCCCGTTTCGATTCTTCCTTGAATTATGTTTGGCATACGCATCTGGGTTCTCCGTTACAGGAACTCGGCTTCTGCGTCGCGACAGATGCCAACGGTGTCGTGATTGGTGCAAGGCTTATGGATCCTGTGGACGTTGACCCCGGTCCGGCGACTGTGCTTGTGGGATCTACTACCGCTGCAAGTGGACTTGTAGCACGGTATTCCCACGCAGGTGCCTACGAATGGGCCAGTGTATTCGTCAACACCACCTTCGGGGATGTAATGTTGATGGGGATCGCGGTGACGCCCAGCCGCGACATTTTGGTCACCGGGCAATTTTACGGCACAATGGACATGGATCCCGGCCCTGGGACAACATTCATTTCGTCACCCGCAAGTGACGATGTTGTGATCGCGCGGTTGTCTTCCACGGGGGCACTTGAATGGGCAAGGAGCATGGGAGGCAACAACCCCGACATGGGCCGCAACATCGTTACGGACACCGCCGGCAATGCCTATGTGGAGGTTCTGTATTATTCGGCCATGGACATGGATCCCGGTCCCGGAATTTATCAGGCAACCCTGCCCACCCCGGCAAACGTCCTTGACGCAGCGGTAGTGAAGCTGGATTCCCTCGGCGATTTTGTCTGGGCAGGAATTTTGACCGGCAGCGGGTCGGAAGGGCTCGGGGATTTGACGGTGGATGCAGCAGGTGAAGTCTTTGGCGTCGGCGGATTTGAAAACGCATTCGATGCAGATCCATCTCCCACCGCCACGTATGTCCTCAATACCCCCGTGCATGGAGAAAGCTTCATCTTTGCATGGAGGCAAGATTCATGCACCGACCTGCGGATGCGACTGGACAGCGTAGCGGGCCTCAATTGCACCGTCAACCAAGGGACGGCCTTCACCCATGCCGCTGGCGGACTTCCGCCCTACAGTTACGCTTGGTCCACCATTCCACCCGACCTGGACAGCATCTGCACCGTCGCGTCGGCCGGACTCTACACGGTCACGGTCAAAGACAGCAGAAATTGTGTGGATGCGGCGCAGGTATTCATTCCCGGACCCTCTACGAATGGCTATGATTTGCAAATCAACCTTGTCGCTGCCGCCTTCAGGCCGGGTGTCACGACCAATCTCACGCTTGATGCATTCAATGCAGGCTGCGCACCCATCTCAGGACAGGTGAAACTCAAGCTTTCGCCCTTCACGACCCTCGTGGCGGCGAATCCTGCGGCCACCCTCATTGCCCCCGATACCTTGAGTTGGAGTTTCGCCGCAATGAACCTTGACAGCGGCCATTTCGTCATTCAACTGAGCCTTCAGACCGCCATCACCGCAAACATCGGCGACACCATCCACCTACCCTTGGTGATCACGCCTACTGCCGGTGACGACTCCCCCATGGACAATCTCCGCGAAGATTACAGCTTCCCGGTGCAGAATTCCCTGGACCCCAACCGCATCGATGTCTATCCTCCCGGCGAATGCACGGAACACTACGTTTTGTCCGGCACACCCCTCACCTATACCGTTCAATTCCAGAACACCGGCAATGCAGAGGCCTTGGAAGTCGAAATTCTGGACACACTGCCGCTCACCCTGAACCCGCAGAGTTTTACCTTGCTAGGCAGTAGCCATACCGTGGTGGCCTCCTTCGTCGAGGATCAGGTGCTCGCCCTCACATTTCACGACATCCACCTGCCAGACAGCACCTCCAACGAACCGGCAAGCCACGGGTACGCCCTCTTTCGGGTAATGCCGCGGCCCAGCCTGCCGAGTGGTACGATCATCGCAAATCGAGCAGCCATCTATTTCGACTACAATCCGCCCGTGATCACCAACGCAGCCCGGGTTACGATGGTGGATGTCATACCCGCCTGTGCAGTCGGGGTAGCCCCCGTGCAAACCAGCGAAACGATTCACCTGTATCCCAACCCCACGACAGAGGCTTTTTGGATCACGGGCTTGACCGAAGATACCCAACTCCGCGTAGTGGACCTCTGTGGACGCACAATATGGTCAGGCCAAGCCTTGGCGGGCCAACCCCTCAAAGTCAGCGTAACCGGTTGGGCGCAGGGCCTCTATTGGCTCGACGCAGGGAGGGAAGGCCTTCGCCTGCAAGTGCGGTAGTAGCCGAATTTTTGAAGGAGGCAGGCGTCGCAAACGCAATTGAGGGACGGCATCTACCGGAGGCGGGTAGGCGCTTCTGCGCGAAAGCCCGTGGTAAGGATGTCAAAACCACAACTCGAAGCTTGGTGTCTTTGCGACCTTCGCGGACCTTTGCGACTTTGCGGTTCAACGGGGGCAGGGCTTTGTTAGCGGTTAAACCGGGGGCGGGGATACATGTCTTGGATACCCAACCCCGCAACACCTACCCAAATTGTCCGTTCCCGACACTTCCATCCGAAGCCCGCCACGCACTTTGTTAAAATCCACTGATTTCCTATTTTCGTCCTATGAATCGGAATCTTCTCATCGGTATAGTATCCTTTGCTTTTGTTGCTGGCTTGTTTTTCATCCCCTTGACCAAAAAATCCGACGCCCCCTTTCTAGCGAGATCCGGGGGTGTTTTCGAGGGCGAATCCGAAGAAAAGGAGGGTGGAAAAGAAGAAAAATTGCGGCAAATCCGTGCCCGCTACGCCCAGGAATTCAAGCAAATGCGCGACCCCAAGACCAATACCGTTCCCATGGAACGGCTTCGTGCTGCCTATACCTACATGAATAGCCTTCAAGCCACAGGCAAGACCGAGGCCGCCATCGCTGGCGTCAATTGGACCGAACGCGGCCCCGACAACGTCGCCGGTCGCACACGCGCCATCCTCGTGGATCCCAACGACGTCACAGGAAACACCGTCTTCTCTGCAGGCGTATCCGGCGGATTGTGGAAGACCACCAACATGAATGCGACCAATCCCACTTGGACCGTCGTGGACGATTTCTTCACGAACTTGGCCATCACCAGCCTCGCCGCAGACCCTTCCAATCCACAAGTGATGTATTTCGGGACCGGCGAAGGCTACTCCAACCTCGACGCCGTACGCGGTGACGGCATCTGGAAAACCACCAATGGCGGCACCACTTGGACGCAACTTGCAGCCACCACGGGCGCGACATTTGATTTTATCCAACGCATCGCCGTCAATTCGACCGGCATCGTGTTGGCCGCGACAGCTACCGGTGGCTTGCAACGCTCCAGCAATGGCGGCACTACCTGGACCAAAGTCCTCGGGACGGGTCTTGGCATCACCGGGGCAGCGAGTAATTTTGGCTACGACGTCGAAATCGCCGCCAATGGTGATGTTTATGCCTCCATCAACGGCTCCGTCCACAAAAGCACCAATGCGGGAGTCACCTTTGGCGCAGCGCAAACACTTGGCATTACAGCAGGTCGCGTCGAATTGGCTTGCGCTCCCAATGACGCCAACTATGTCTATGCGGTCGTCGAGAATGGAACCGTCGTGAACGGCATCTTGCGCACGACGAATGCCGGTACAACTTTAGCGATGCATTGATGGTGGGTGGAATCGACCTGTTCAAATCCACCGACGGCGCAGGAACCTGGACGCAGATCGCGCATTGGTATGGCGGCTTTGGCTTCCAATACACCCATGCCGACCAACATATCATTTATTATCAGCCCGGCAGTTCGACGATCTGCTACTTTGGCAACGACGGCGGCATCTACCGCACAGCGAACGCCAATGCAGCTACGCCCACCATCGACTTCAAGGGCAATGACTACAACGTGACGCAATTTTATTCCTGCGCGATCCACCCGACCGCATTTACCGACTATTACCTCGCCGGTGCGCAGGACAATGGCAGCCATCAGTTTACTGCCGCTGGCATCAATACGACCACCGAAGTCACCGGCGGTGACGGCGCATTCTGCCACATTGACCAGGATCAACCGCAATTTCAGTGGACGCAATACATCTTCAACGACTTCTTTGTGTCGACCAATTCCGGCTCCTCTTGGACGAATGTGACCGCTGGCGGCACCGGACAATTCATCAATCCATCCGATTACGACAATACGGCCAATATCCTGTATTCCGGGCACAATGCGGGTCAATACCTCCGTTGGAGCGATCCGCAGACCGGTGCCACATTTACCGGGGTAGGAGTAGCGGCCTTTGGTGGGGGCTCTGTGAATGCAGTTACAGTTTCTCCGAATACCGCCAACCGCGTTTTCTTTGGCATCGACAATGGCCGTGTGGTCAGTTGCATCAATGCTAATGCAGTTCCTGCCGGCACCAATATCAGCACGGGCTTGCCGGCAGGAGCATCTGTCTCTTGTATCGAAGTGGAGACCGGAAATGACAATCACCTTTTGGTGACATACAGCAACTTTGGCGTCAACAGCGTCTGGGGAATCGCTCAATGGCGGTACTTCTTGGACCTCTGTCGAAGGCAACCTGCCCGACATGCCCATCCGTTGGGCGCTGTTTAATCCCAACAACAGCGATCAAGCGATGATTGCCACCGAACTTGGCGTCTGGACAACCGACAATTTGAATGGCGGTGCCACTGTTTGGGGCCCCTCCAACACCGGCTTGGCCAACGTGCGCACCGACATGCTCCAAATGCGGCAGTCGGATGATTTTGTGATCGCCGCGACGCATGGCCGTGGCCTCTATTCGACGGATGCATTCACCACACCGACCGCCCTCTTTACCTCCGACAAGCAGCTCACCTACACCACCAAAAGCGTGCAGTTTACCGACCAAAGCTACCGCGCCACTTCCTGGCTCTGGAACTTTGGGGACGGATTTACCTCCACCGCGCAGCACCCGTCACACGTGTACGCGACCGCGGGTAAATACAACGTGAGCCTGACGATCAATGGCGGCGCATCGAGCGTGACCAAAAACCAATTCATTCACATCCTGCCCGACCGTCAAACGCCCTATGTGGTCGCTTCAGATGGCAGTACCTTCGAAATCAACCCCGATGACTTTGGTTCGCAATCCATCCGCGGGGGCGTCAACAAATGGGAGCGGGGTGTCCCTGCCAATTTCCTTGTCACCGTCAATTCGCCCACCAATGTCTGGAAGACGGATTTGGATGCTGACCTGACGGCGGGAGATTATGCCTGCGTTTTGCAGACCCCAAGCTACAACTTCACCTCCTCGGCTTCGGCCTATACGCTGCGCTTCCGACGTAGCATGGAAATCGTGTCCTGCAATGCTCCCTTTGCCGCGCAGGTACAGTATTCAACGGACAAAGGAGATACCTGGACCAGGTTGGGTGTCAATGCCGACCCTGCATCCACCAACTGGTACAATCGCGGTCCTGCGACGGGATGCCCTGTCGATGCCTCCGTATTCGCCGACCGCTATGGTTGGACGATCACGAGCAACAATACGCTTTGTACCTACAATCTCACGGTCGGTGTGTGCCCGCCTTGGTAGGCCAGGCAAACGTCTGCTTCAGATTTGTCTTGTCGGTCGCGGCTGGCTCCAGCCCTCTAGGGTATGCTGCAGACGGTTTTATGGTGGATGACTTCGAAATTCTGGGTCCTGTCAATGCACCCAGCGGACTCGACGTACAGGGGAGCCCACTCAAGGGGATTTGGTCGGGCAATGACGTGGCGTTGACTTGGGAAACCTATCAGGAAATGAACAGTGCAAGGTTTGAGCTCGAGCGCTCCACCGACGGCATCAACTTCATTGCCATTGGTTCTGTGCCGGCACAAGGAAATTCGGCCGTGAACCATGCGTATGCTTTTGTGGATCAGCAACCTGCCGGCGAGCGCATTTTCTATCGGTACCGTCAGTTTGACCTCGATGGCAGTGCCCAATTTTCCAATACCGTCGAATTGCAGCGTTCCGCTACCGATGCCTTTGCCATGATCGATGTCTTCCCTAATCCATTCACGGATGCCTTGTACATCCGCTTTGGGGAGGTCTTTCCTGCGGGTGGTGAATTGGGAATTTTCGATCCTTCAGGACGCCAAATCCACCGCGAAACGCTTGCAGCCTCCACGACGGAGCTCCTGCCCCTCCGCGAACAGGTGCAATCCCTGAAGCCCGGCATCTACTTCATCCGCCTGAGCTACCAAGGAAAAATGCGCACCGCGAAGGTGGTGAAGCAGCCATGATGGATGTTCACCATGCGCTAGGTCTCAGTTGAAATGAATCATTTGTTTGCGACGATCCTAAGCGTTCCGGATGGGGCGATTACTCATACGAATGGCGCTTGAGTCCAAGCGAAAGCTGTTTCAGTAGGGAATCCAAGGGCAATTTGTTGCCTGATATCAAAGTCAGGTTCGGATTGGTTGAGACTGTGCGCGCATTCGTGAAGGAATCGATTTGTATCGAATCCAACGCGAAATTGTAAAGCAAAACGTTGCTTTCGACCGTAGATCTCTCTGCAAGATAGACCCAAGTCCGGCGTTCATAGACATTCATGATGGTCTTGGGAAAAGCTTCCTGTACCAGCGGACAACCATAATTGTAAAATTCCATATTGGGGACGTTGTGTTCCCAATTGGGTACGAAAACGATCAGATCGATTTTTTCCTTCGAAGCAAGTTCCGCCAACTTGGCACAGTCTTGCTCCAGATGCCGTTTTTCTTTTGACGGGCATCGCGCCACCGGCAACGGCTTTGTTGACATGCTGATTGACCACCATTTCGGAAAAGCTCGACTTGGAAAAGACCACGGTCACGACCATGGCAACCATTCCGAATTTCAGGTACTTGTCACTGACTTTCAGCAAGTCGCGGTTCCAGAAAAAAGCCAGCCCACTCAACAGTGGAATCCCCAAAAACATCCGTGTGGAGGAGAGGAAAATGGTATCGATATTGTCATTGACCTTGTTGATTCCCAATGTGATAACAATGAACACAATGCCGAAGACCAAGGAAAGCCCTTTGCGCCAATCCCGCTTCAATTGATAGATCCCCAGCAAAAGAATGACCACCAAAATCAGCCATCCCAATGGCCAAATCAAGGGGGTGAAGTAGCCGAAGAATTTGTCAAGGCTCGAGAAGTTTTCGAAGATTTTGCCGAAATCGAATTGGATCTCCCACATCCGATGGACAATGTGCTCGGGGTGGCTCACACGAAGGATTTGGCCCAAAACTCCAGCAACAGCACCGGCATGATCGCAAGGAGGTTGATCGCATAAAACGAAATCTGCCGATAGTTCAGCGTCAGCAAATACAGCATGACGGGCAATGAAAAAACCAGCGAATTCGGATTGAAAATATACCCCAAGGCAAACGAAAAAGCGGCAAGCAGCCATCCCGACTTTTTGGAAGGATGCATCAACGCCGGAGCGAGGAAGCTGCAAAAAAACAAGCCGCTAATGAAGCCCCGCGTGATGGACGTCAAAATCCCATATTCGATCGGCAGCAAAACTGGAATGACCAGAAACACCATTCCTTCAACTTTGAAGCCGTTTTTGAAGAGTTTTCGAGAGAAATATACAAACGGGAACATGGCCAAAAAGGTGGAGCTAATCGGCAATGCATAGAAGTGGGAATACGAAGGAGCAGCAAAGGAACCGCAAATAGCGATTCCAACATGAAATTGTAGTTCTGCCCGTAGAAATACGGCTCGTGAAATTGGCCATGGAGGTAGTCTGTAGCTCCTTGCCAAAAGATCAGGTCATCACTCCCTACGAATTTGAAATTGAAAGTGGAGAGCAAGACGATCCGGTCGATCAACAGCAAAGTGAGCAACAAGGCGAAGGTATTTCTATCTTGATTGCACCATACCAATACTTTTTTCATAGACGCAAGCCAGCCTTTCCACGCCTAACGAGGCTTTCATTGGTTCAAGTTTCACGATTCCAAGGCAGAAATCCAAATCTGAGCAGTCAGCTGCATTTTTCGCTATTAATTGTTCACGATTAATGATTCATTTGCACATGGATTTTCTCAACCACCCCGAAACCGACCGCATCATTGCCGGTGCGCATTGCAAGAAGACGTCCACGAAGGCGACCACACTACTTTGGCATGTATTCCCGCCGAAGCCGTGCAGCGGGCGCGTTGCCTTGTGAAGGACGAGGGCATCATCGCCGGCGTCGCTTTAGCCGAAAGGATCTTCAAGCGTCTCGATCCGGAAATGAAATTCGAGTTGATGATCCCCGACGGCAGTCCCGTCAAGTACGGTGATGTTCCTTTTTACATCGAAGGCCGTACGCAGGCGATCCTCACCGGCGAGCGCCTTGCCCTGAACTGCATGCAGCGCATGAGCGGCATTGCGACGATCACGCATACCATGAATGCGCAATTGGCCGGTCTCCACACCAAATTGCTTGACACGCGCAAGACCACGCCGCTCATTCGCCACCTTGAAAAATGGGCCGTGAAAATCGGCGGCGGAGAGAATCATAGATTCGGACTCTATGACATGATCATGATCAAGGACAATCACCATGATTATGCCGGCGGAATTGCGGCGGCCATCCACCGCACCCACGAATACCTCAAAGCCAAAGGCCTCGACCTCAAAATCGAAGTCGAGACCCGTAATTTGGACGAAGTCAGGGAAGTGCTTCGCACGGGCGGCATCCACCGCATCATGCTCGACAACATGAGCCCGGAACTCATGAAGGAAGCCGTCGCCCTGATCGGCGGGAAGTACGAGACCGAAGCCTCCGGCAATATTGTGTTGGAAAATATCCGCGAAAAGGCGCTGTCAGGCGTGGACTACCTGAGCATGGGTGCGCTCACGCATAGCGTCAAGAGCTTGGATATTTCGCTGAAGGCGGTGAAGTGAAGGGGGGAAGCGGTGGCCTCCCATTAGAAGCGGCGGCCTCCGGCCGCAACGCTGATGCTGCATTCCAGCCTCCGGCTGCTAAAAGAAGAGAATCGCTGACATTGCATTTCCAGTGTCCCGCATGGTGGAGCCTCCGGCTGCCAAAAGAAGAGAAACATTGACGCTGCATTCCAGCCTCCGGCTACCAAAAGAAGAGAATCGCCGACGCTGCATTCACCGTCTTGTCCAGCATGCAAGCGCCTCCGGCTGCCAAATGAAGAAACAACCGTCAGCCGAGAATTGGAGATCACGCCACCGCCCCAGCCGACTCATTAAACTTCCGGTACCACCCCAAAAACACTTTCGGGAACAATACAAATGCCAGCAACGACTGCCCAATAACGAACACCTCACTCGAGCCAGGCATATTGAACTGCTTGTAGGGCATCACAGCTGCCAATACCATGACCAACAACAAACTAAAAACATAATTGAGCACCGGCTTGGAACGCCCCATGGCTTTGTCAGCATTGTATTTCAACCGGAAATACATCGGCAAAAAGGCAAACGTAAACACGAGCGCACCTCCCATAATCATGATGTTGGCCCACGGCCAATGCATGTTTTTGAAAATGTAGCCCACGCCGAATAAAAACGCGGAACTGAAACCCATTGAAAACACAAACTTTTTCATAAGAGAATATTTTTGGTGAAGAATTACAAGGGTCATGGAGTGGTCGATTTCTTCCAATCCGTTGGGGCTCACTTGCATATAGACCTTATGGTAAGCTTCGTGGAAGCCCAATCCGGCCTCCATCGCATCCTCGATCCCACAAGCGAAATGGTCCAGCAATTGATCTCCAAGTCCGGGATGCGAAATCCCCCGCTGCTGAATTTCCTGCTCCAGGAATTCCAGTTGTTGATCGGTGAGTGTGATCATATTGAAAAGGCTAAATCAGGTAGGGGATCAATGAAACGTCGAACGGTGGCAAAAAAGGCAACAAGTTCGGAGACTTGGCTCGCCGCCTCTGTTTTGCCGGTTTCGGTGAGGGCATAATACCGGCGCAAGCGCTTGCCGATATGTTCGTCTTGCACGGTCACGTGGCCGTCGGCCTCGAGCTTGTGCAAGATGGGATACAGCGAACCTTCCTTGAGCAGAATGCGTTCTTCGGAAAGTTCCTTGACCTTCTGCGCGATTTCATAACCGTACATGCGGCCGTGTTGCTTCAGCACCTGCAAAATCAAGGTGTTGAGCGTGCCTCTGAGAAGTTCTTTTGAATACATAGTGCAATGATACATCGGGTATCGATGCATTGCAATAGCAGGTATGATTTTTTTTTTCTTGTAAACCCCTCCTGAAAGGTTAAAAAGAAATTGCGACTGATTCAGGACGATACCAACCCGTTTTGAATCAAGTACATTGTAGGCACTGTTTTCATTGGGCTGTCAGAAAAGCTGCCAAAAGTCATCTTTTGGATTTTCGAATGTCAGGAGATGCAAGTCCTGACCAATTTAATTTTGCACCCAAATCATCTCACTATGAAAACGATTCAGGAAATTTTCTCTCTCAAAGGTAAAGTCGCCATCGTGACGGGCGGCGCCAAAGGGATCGGTCAAGCGATCGCGATTCGATTGGCAGAAGCTGGTGCCCATGTCGCCATTGCAGACATCGACCCAAAAGCTGCGGCCGAAACACAAGCACTCATTGAGAAACTAGGCGGTTCCGCCCGCGTCATTGTGGACGATGCCGCAACGATCGATGATGCAGCAGCGGTCGTGAAATTTGCCGTGGACGCCTTTGGAAGATTGGACATTCTCGTGAACAATGCCGGCATTTTCCGATTTCAATCCTTCGTCGACCTTACCCCCGAAATGTGGGATGCGACCATCAACATCAACCTGAAAGGCGCTGCATTCCTTGCCCAAGCGGCCGCCAAACAGATGATTCAGCAGGGCGAAGGCGGGCGCATCATCAATATTTCCAGCATCGATGCCTACCATCCGACCGGAAATTTGAGCCACTACGATGCCAGCAAGGGCGGACTCGAAATGCTGACCAAGTCGATGGCCCGTGAACTCGCGCAGTTCGGTATTTTGGTCAATTCCATCGCACCGGGCGGAATTGCCACCCCGGGCGTTGCAAGCATGATGGGGGCGGGGACGATGGATGCCGAGACTGCCAAGGCGGTCACTGCTGGATTTTTGGCCACCTTGCCGCTCAAACGCATGGGTGAACCCGAAGAAATCGCCAACATGGCGCTGTTTTTGGCGAGTGCAGCAGGATCCTATTGCGTAGGTTCATCGTTTGTCGTCGATGGCGGTGCTTTGATTCGATAGGATTTTCCGGGATTGGACATTTCGGAAGCGGTAGGTCGATTTTCGAACTTGCCCCGAGGATGGAATTTTCCGATTTCCATGCCGATTCGACCATTGGCCAAGATAAATGCGCCAACGGGAAACTACACCTTATATATATAGGAGGATTTGTCGATTATCGTGTAATCCTTGGACGCGTATTCCATCATTGAAAAAGGGTCGGAGTACGGCATCAGTCAGAATTGTCCGGGAGGAATCAACGTGAACGACCAATCGTATGAAGATCCACAAAATTTGTTTTGTTCTGCTCCTGCTTGCAATTGTTACCAACCTCACTGCTCAGGATATTCGTGAATCCGCGGGGCGGAATTCCGATTTGGACGAGCAAAATGCGGTTACCCCTTGCTTGACCGACCGCGATTATGCCTTGCTGGAACAAGAGGTAAGTACAAATCTCATCCGCCTTGGACTGCAACCTGGGACGAAAAAATCCACGGATGTCGCTTCAGTTTCGCTGGGTTGGCCACTTGAGGCTGATCCGAGCCTGCGCGATTGCAGTTATTATCACGTTTCGGCCTACGTGGACCAAGATACGCTTCCCGGCACGTTTCGGGATTGGAACTGCGGCACCGATACCTACAATGGTCATCGCGGCACCGACATTTCTACATGGCCGTTCAACTTCCACAAGATGGACAATGACCTCGTCAAAGTGGTCGCAGCGGCCCCGGGCACAATCATTGCAAAGCATGATGGCGAATTTGACCGCAACTGCACCGGCAACAATCTCACGGCCAATTACATCATGATCCAGCATGGCGACGGTTCGAGTGCGCTCTATTGGCATATGAAAAATGGCTCCGTGACGCAATCACCCGTGGGTGCTACTGTAGCTGCAGGCGAATATCTGGGTGTGGTCGGTAGTTCCGGTAGTTCGTCTGGGCCCCATTTGCATTTCGAAGTATGGGCGGGTTCTGTTGTCGCAACGCGGATCGATCCCTTTTCCGGTTCCTGCAATGCATTGAACCCAACCACTTGGTGGGCAGCCCAGAGGGATTACAAGGAAACGGCAATCATGCGGGCCTCTGCCCATACCACCGATATCGTGATGCCGCCATGCCCGACCACGGAAACCCTCAACGAGGGCGCTTCCTTCACCATTCCATTCCAAGGGGCTGGATTACCTGCCGGCTACGCCAAATTCTACGTCTTTTTCAGGGAGGAAACGGCGGGATTGACAGCAGACATGAGCATTCTTGATCCTCAAGGCAGTACCTACCTCAACTGGAATTACGTGAGCAGTTCCAGCAACGAAGTCCGGGTGCAGGGTTGGTCCAAGGTCCTGCCGACGACTTCGGGGACCTATACGTTCAGGGCAACCTACAATGGAGTCACCTGCGAATCAACCTTCGACATTGTCGGAATCGTAGGTGCGCAGGAGGCAATGGGGGATGGAATTCGAATCTATCCTAACCCAACCCATGGATCATTGACGGCGGAGCTAGCATCTTATCAGGATGGACTCACCTTTGAGATGTGGGATTTTGCAGGTCAAAAGGTTTTCGAGATGCCGGTCGAAGGGAAGCAGCAACGCTTGGATCTTCCCAGCGAATTGCGTGGTCTGCATTGCTATCGGTTTCTGCGAAACGGTGTGTCGGTAGCATCCGGCAGGGTTCTCGTTGCGGAATAGGCGGCGTCCAAAGGGTTCTGAACAAATCAATCTCGGATGGTAGGTGTCAGTTCGCAGCGAAATAGTCGTTAGATTTTGGTAGCTTAAGGGCTGAATCGGCCCGATGCCTGTTCAAATCTATCCTATGAGACGTTTTTCCCAGGTCCTTCTTTTGATCATCGGATGCCTTAGCCAGGTGCCCTCTGTTTTTTCACAATGCAGTCCTTCACCCAATACGGGCGGCACAACCTTCGCTTATGGCGTCACGGACTCCATTACGCCCGCGGTATTCGAGCCGCAGCCGTTCGTTGCCTGTGACAATTCACTCATTTATTATAGTGGCAACAATCCCGACACTATATATATGGAGTCAAGTTCAAGACTTGTGGTGAGGAGCAGCTTCAATTTGGTCGTCTATCTGCGCAACAATTGTCAGCTGCATATCGACACAACTTCCCCGGGCCTCAAACATTTCAAGGAGATTGTCTACGATCCTACCTTCACCATGTTTGTCGATACCGCGGGCATCACCGTCGTCAATGGATTGACGAGTTGTCCTGGATTGACCTATTCCTATGCTTCATTTCCAAATGGCGTGTCGCCTTGCACCCTTCCAAGCGCTATTGTAGAAGGTCTTGGGAGCTCCGAAATTCATGTCTATCCCCAGCCTGCCCAAGACAGATTGAACATATCCGTTCCCATCTCGATGTCGCAGACCATGTTGACCCTTACCGCGAGTGATGGTCGCTTGGTCGGGCAGCAGCTGATTGGCGCAGGAAATTCGCAGATTGACATTTCCAACCTTTCCGCCGGCATTTACATTTTGATGGCTTCGAATTCAAAACAAAGGATCATTCGCAGGATAGTGGTCGAATAAACCCTTTTAGGCTTCTTAAGCCCTCAACCGTTCATTGGATTGAACGCAAAAAAGGTCAGGCAATTCTATTCTGTGTAAAAATGGGGTTCAGTGGCGATGGCAGCTTCCGTAATTTTGAATTTTGGGGCGATCTGATGGCCTCGAATTCTAGAAAGTTGCATTAAATAAGCACGCGCCAAATGGTTACTCCAATCGAAATTCGTCAACACACCTTTAAGAAAGCATTTCAGGGCTATAACAAAGACGATGTCCACAACTATTTGAATCAGCTTTCGATGGAGTGGGAGCGCATGGTGGAAGACCTCAAGCGCTTGAAACTCGAATTGGAGAAGACTTCTTCGGCCCTCGACAACCTCCGTCAGGTCGAGTCTGCATTGCACAAAACGCTGCTGCAGGCCGAGGAGACTTCCAAATCGACCATTGAGAATGCAAAATCCACTGCCGAACTCCGTATTCAGGAGGCAGAAGCCAAGGCTAAGGAAATGCTGAAGAATGCGATTGAAGACCGTAGCCGCGTCGAAATGCAAACCAATGAACTCGTTGCGCGCAGAAATGAGATCCTGAACCAGCTCAAAAGCTACCTGACGGCGCAGACCGAGCGGTTGCGCACATTTGAGGAAAAGGAAATGAAGGGACCGCTCGCCATGCCGGTCGATATTCGCCATGAACAACCTGTGAAGCCCGAGTCAGAAACCGTAGTGGAGATCAAGACGAAGCCCGAGAATGTTGTGGTAGAGGAAAATGAAACCGGCAACGACAAGGAAAACCATTCCTTTTTTGAAAAATCCGTAGCTTCGACGTCCGTTTCGACTGTCATCAACGACATCGCGGATGAATTGTAAATGATACTTTCAGATTCGAAGATCCTGGAGGCCATTGCCAAAAAGGAGATCGTGATCGAGCCCTATGACAGGGATTGCTTGGGCACAAACAGTTATGATGTACATCTCGGCAAGCACCTTGCCGTTTACGTCGATCCCATTCTTGACGCGCGGAAGCACAATTTGATCCGGGAATTCGAGATTCCGGAGGAGGGATTTGTCCTGATGCCCGGCACACTCTATTTAGGTGTGACCGAGGAATACACGGAGACCCATACCTGCGTACCCTTCTTGGAGGGGAAAAGCAGTGTCGGCCGTTTGGGGATCGACATTCATGCAACGGCGGGAAAAGGAGACGTTGGCTTCTGCAATACCTGGACATTGGAAATTTCGGTTTCGATGCCAGTACGTGTTTATGCAGGAATGCCGATCGGTCAACTCATCTATTTTGCCGTCGATGGCGACATTGTGAACGCATATAACAAGAAGGCTTCTGCGAAATACAACGACCGAACGGTGAAACCTGTGGAGTCCATGATGTGGAAGAACAAATTTTAAGTTCGGCTTTGGTGGATAAAGCAGGTCCATCTGAGCAGAAAAGAAGATTTTATTATCCGATTCGGTATCGTTTTGAAGAATTTTGAAAATTAATTTCCCTCAAAATCCTGCCTTCTGATCACTGAGAATGCGTTTTTCCGACCGGGTGATCAAAAATACTACGAAGGTTCGTAATTTTTTCAAGCTGATTATCAGGTGATTTACGGGATACTTCAAAAAAACTTTCACCCTGCGTTTGCGAATCCAAAACAACCCTCTACCTTTGTCATCCCTCCACAGAAATAGTGGACGGTTCCTCTGGAAAATGAGGAAAAATCTTTGAAAAAAAATATTGCAAAATCGAAAAACACTCGTACCTTTGCAATCCCTTTACGAAAGTAAGGTACTCGACAGGGTTGGATGACCCGAAACGAGTCTAAAAAATGGTTCTTTGACTAGACGAGACAAGAGATCGACATTAAGCACGGGCGCCCAAAATGGCAACGTCCACTTCTATGATCGGGACTGACAGCAGCGATGTTTGTTGGCGAAGGTGGTAGGAGTTGGAAGCTAAAAACAAAAATTATTACAATGGAGAGTTTGATCCTGGCTCAGGATGAACGCTAGCGGCAGGCCTAATACATGCAAGTCGAACGGTAAGGCCCTTTCGGGGGTACACGAGTGGCGGACGGGTGCGTAACGCGTATGCAACATACCTTCAAGCGGGGGATATGCCAGGGAAACTTGCAACACCCCATAGCATTTCGGGACCGCATGGTCTTGGGATTAAATATTTATAGCTTGGAGATTGGCATGCGTGACATTAGCTAGTTGGCGGGGTAACGGCCCACCAAGGCGACGATGTCTAGCTGGTCTGAGAGGATGATCAGCCACACTGGGACTGAGACACGGCCCAGACTCCTACGGGAGGCAGCAGTAGGGAATATTGGACAATGGGGGGAACCCTGATCCAGCCATGCCGCGTGAGGGAAGAAGGTCCTCTGGATTGTAAACCTCTTTTGGCGGGGGACAAACCTGCACTATACGTGCAGCTGAGGGTACCCGCAGAATAAGCACCGGCTAACTCCGTGCCAGCAGCCGCGGTAATACGGAGGGTGCAAGCGTTGTCCGGATTTATTGGGTTTAAAGGGTGCGTAGGCGGTCGAATAAGTCAGCGGTGAAATCCTCCGGCTCAACTGGAGAACTGCCGTTGATACTGTTTGACTTGAGTTCGTCCGAGGTCGCTGGAATGCGTGGTGTAGCGGTGAAATGCATAGATATCACGCAGAACACCGATTGCGAAGGCAGGTGACTGGGACGCGACTGACGCTGAGGCACGAAAGTGTGGGGAGCAAACAGGATTAGATACCCTGGTAGTCCACACCGTAAACGATGGATACTAGGTGTCCGGCCTTTCGGGGCTGGGTGCCCAAGGGAAACCGATAAGTATCCCACCTGGGGAGTACGTCCGCAAGGATGAAACTCAAAGGAATTGACGGGGGCCCGCACAAGCGGTGGAGCATGGTTTAATTCTAAGATACGCGAGGAACCTTACCTGGGCTAGAATGCCCCTGACAGGCCGTGAAAGCGGTTTTTCCTTCGGGACAGGGGTGCAAGGTGCTGCATGGTTGTCGTCAGCTCGTGCCGTGAGGTGTTGGGTTAAGTCCCGCAACGAGCGCAACCCCTATCATTAGTTACCATCGGGTCATGCCGGGGACTCTAATGAGACTGCCTGCGCAAGCAGAGAGGAAGGTGGGGATGACGTCAAATCATCATGGCCCTTACGCCCAGGGCTACACGTGCTACAATGGACGGTACAATGGGTCGCAACACTGCGAAGTGAAGCAAATCTCAAAAAGCCGTTCTCAGTTCGGATCGGAGTCTGCAACTCGACTCCGTGAAGCCGGAATCGCTAGTAATCGCGCATCAGCATGGCGCGGTGAATACGTTCCCGGGCCTTGTACACACCGCCCGTCAAGCCATGGAAGCCGGGGGTACCTGAAGTCGGTGGCCTAACCGCAAGGAGGGAGCCGCCTAGGGTAAAACTGGTGACTGGGGCTAAGTCGTAACAAGGTAGCCGTACCGGAAGGTGCGGCTGGATCACCTCCTTTCTGGAGCTCACGGACGATTGTCCGGGTGTTCGTGCAGTGTCGTCTCTCTTGTCTCAATAGCATAGCTTTGGTACCGCGCTGCGGTACCGGGGATTCTGGAGTCTGGGGCATGGTCGCTTCACGGGCGGCTTGGCACCGGGGCTTGTAGCTCAGGTGGTTAGAGCGCGACACTGATAATGTCGAGGTCCGTGGTTCGAGTCCACGCAGGCCCACGAGGACAGAGCGGGAAAGCAGTGCGAGTGAGGAGAATGAACCCTCTTCACTCACACTCCACCCTCGCACTTCTTCCGGGGGATTAGCTCAGCTGGCTAGAGCACCTGCTTTGCAAGCAGGGGGTCGTCGGTTCGACTCCGACATTCTCCACTAAAAACAGCATGCGTACGGTTCGGTAAATCCGAGCCAGGGATCGACCCCTTCCCGGGGCCCCTTGGCAGGAAACGGACTATGCGGCGCAGCTTTGGTTATTTGACGTACGGCGAAGGGAGGAAGCGGTTGTGCAGCGATGCACGACCGGGCAAAAGAAATTGTATTCGAGCGTTTGGCAAGGCCTTGCCTCGGACGCCCCAGGCGGGCGTCAAAGAGAAAGCAAGGTAGGGCGCACGGTGGATGCCTAGGCATACAGAGGCGAAGAAGGACGCGGTAAGCTGCGAAAAGCTGTGGGTAGGCGCAAACGGCCTTTGATCCACAGGTGTCCGAATGGGGAAACCCTTTAAGTCCGCAAGGACGGCGAACCCCGTGAACTGAAACATCTAAGTAGCGGGAGGAAAATAGAACAATAGTTATTCCCCAAGTAGCGGCGAGCGAACGGGGAACAGCCCAAACCAGGGGAGTCTCGGCTTCCCTGGGGTTGTAGGGCGGGCATAATGGATCCATGAACGAGACCGGAGGACCGTTGGAAAGCGGCGCCAAAGAGGGTGACAGCCCCGTACGGGAATCGAGAGTGGCCAGGCCCTGTCCCTGAGTACCGCGGGACCGGAGAAATCCTGCGGGAATCCGCCAGCACCATCTGGCAAGGCTAAATACTACTGTATGACCGATAGTGTACCAGTACCGTGAGGGAAAGGTGAAAAGCACCCTGGACAAGGGAGTGAAATAGACCCTGAAACCGTGCGCCTGCAATCAATCGGAGCCACTTCGGTGGTGACGGTGTGCCTTTTGCATAATGAGCCTACGAGTTGCTCCTCGGCGGCAAGGTTAAGTCCTTAAGGGACGCAACCGAAGCGAAAGCGAGTCTTCACAGGGCGTGAAGTCGCCGGGGGCAGACGCGAAACCTTGTGATCTACCCATGAGCAGGATGAAGGTTCGGTAAAACGGACTGGAGGTCCGAACGAGTAAACGTTGAAAAGTTTTTCGATGACTTGTGGGTAGGGGTGAAAGGCCAATCAAACTGGGAGATAGCTCGTACTCCCCGAAATGTCTTTAGGGACAGCCTTGTGTATGAGTGTCACGGAGGTAGAGCTACCGATAGGGCTAGGGGGCCTCACCGCCTACCAAACTCTGACGAACTCCGAATGCCGTGACATGCTCCACAGGAGTGAGGGCGGGGGTGCTAAGGTCACCGCCCGAGAGGGAAAGAACCCAGACCACCGGCTAAGGCCCCAAAGTCTGCGCTAAGTTGAGCTAACGAGGTCCGACTGCAGAGACAGCTAGGATGTTGGCTTGGAAGCAGCCATTCATTTAAAGAGTGCGTAACAGCTCACTAGTCGAGCGGTCGGGCATGGATAATGATCGGGCATCAAGCGCAGCGCCGAAGCCGTGGATTGTACAGCGATGTACACTGGTAGGGGAGCATTCTCGTCGCCGGGAAGCTGTGATGCGAGTCATGGTGGAGCGTCGAGAAAAGCAAATGTAGGCATGAGTAACGATAATCAGGGTGGGAAACCCTGACGCCGTAAGACCAAGGTTTCCTGATCAACGCTAATCGGATCAGGGTTAGTCTGGACCTAAGGATAAGCCGAAGGCGATTCCGATGGACAACGGGTTAATATTCCCGTACTGTTTGCATTGCGATGGAGGGACGCAGGAGTGACACTGCCGCCACGAGACGGAATTCGTGGTTAAAGGGTGTAGGGAAACCGAAGCCCGACAGTACCGCAAGGCCCCGGCCGAGCGGATAGTGCAGGTAATCAAGCTGCCTAGAAAAGCTCCTAAGCTTCAGATGCAAATACCAGTACCGTAAACCGACACAGGTGGTCGAGGAGAGTATCCTAAGGCGCTCGAGTGATTCACAGCTAAGGAACTCGGCAAATTCGTCCTGTAACTTCGGGAGAAGGGACGCCTACCCTCGCGAGAGGGAGGCCGCAGTGAAGAGGCCCAGGCGACTGTTTAGCAAAAACACATGGCTTTGCGAATTCGAAAGACGACGTATAAGGCCTGACACCTGCCCGGTGCTGGAAGGTTAAGAGGGGGGTCATCCGCAAGGAGAAGCTCTGAATCGAAGCCCCAGTAAACGGCGGCCGTAACTATAACGGTCCTAAGGTAGCGAAATTCCTTGTCGGGTAAGTTCCGACCTGCACGAATGGTGTAACGATCTGGGCACTGTCTCGGCTGTGAGCTCGGTGAAATTGTACTGCCGGTGAAGATGCCGGCTACCCGCAATGGGACGAAAAGACCCCGTGAACCTTCACTACAGCTTTGCATTGACAACGGGCCAGGGATGTGTAGGATAGGTGGGAGGCTGCGAACCGGTATCGCCAGGTATCGGGGAGCCAGCGGTGAAATACCACCCTTCCCTTGCTTGTTGCCTAACCCCGCGAGGGAGACAGTGCATGGCGGGTAGTTTGACTGGGGTGGTCGCCTCCAAAAGGGTAACGGAGGCTTCCAAAGGTCTGCTCAGCACGCTTGGTAACCGTGCGTAGAGTGCAATAGCATAAGCAGGCTTGACTGAGAGACTTACAAGTCGCACAGGTAGGAAACTAGGGTATAGTGATCCGGCGGTACCGCGTGGAAGGGCCGTCGCTCAAAGGATAAAAGGTACTCCGGGGATAACAGGCTGATCTCCCCCAAGAGCTCATATCGACGGGGAGGTTTGGCACCTCGATGTCGGCTCGTCACATCCTGGGGCTGGAGAAGGTCCCAAGGGTTCGGCTGTTCGCCGATTAAAGTGGCACGCGAGCTGGGTTCAGAACGTCGCGAGACAGTTCGGTCTCTATCTATTGCGGGCGTTAGACGTTTGAGAGGGGCTGGCCTTAGTACGAGAGGACCGGGTCGGACGAACCTCTGGTGCACCTGTTGTGACGCCAGTTGCAGCGCAGGGTAGCTATGTTCGGAAGAGATAAGCACTGAAAGCATCTAAGTGCGAAACTCGCCTCAAGATGAGACGTCTTTATAAGGGTCCTGGGAGACGACCAGGTTGATAGGGTGTAGGTGTAAGCGTGGAGACATGCTCAGCCAAGCACTACTAATTACCCGTAGCTTTCCCCCGCCGCGTGGAGTCCGCGGCGAGGCCGGGCCAGACGCAAGAAACATTCTTCAATTGCCCAAATAAAACGCTTCCTCCCATCCCATGCGCCATCAAGACATTGATGGTGGCTTTAGCAAGGGTGTCCACCTCTTCCCATCCCGAACAGAGAAGTTAAGCCCCTTAGCGCCGATGATACTGCAGTAAAATGCGGGAAAGTAGGTCGCCGCCACTTTTTCATACACAACCCGTTCACCAAAAGTGAACGGGTTTGTGCGTTTTATGGGCATTTCGATTGACTACAGACTTCCAATCTCAATCTTTACAGGTCCAGCGGGCAGACGTTGAGTTCAAAAGGACTCGGCCACAAGACCAATTCTCGCTGCTAAGTGACATTCGGTAATGGCGGGACTCGCATGGGAAACAAATGGTTTACTCCCTGGCTTTGCAATGGCGACTTTGAAGGCTGAGATTTGGCTGGAGATCGATAGGCATTGGCATGAAGCCTTCGACGCCATCATTTGAATTCGCCCCAAGTGACCCCTCTTAATTGCGGTCCGAAACCGAAATTACAATTCGAAAATGGTGAAGTTGTGGTTTGTATAGATGCAAATGTCGGCTGCGATGGTGAGCGCTTCTTCAACCATTTGCCTTGCAGTCAAATGTGGAGCGTGCTTTTTCAAGGCCAAGGCAGCTGATTGGGCATACATTGAGCCTGATCCAATCGACAAAACTTCCTGATCTGGAGAAAGTACGTCTCCTGATCCACTGATGATCAATCCCTCATCTTTGTTCATCACGATCAACATGGCTTCCAAACGACGAAGGTACCTGTCGGTTCTCCAGTCTTTGGCTAATTCAATTGCTGCCCGGCGAAGGTTAGCACGATGCATGTTCAGCTTTTCCTCAAGACGTTCGATCAAGGTCAGTGCGTCGGAGGTGCTGCCGGCAAAGCCGACCAAGATGCCACCCTCTAACTGCCGAACTTTCTTGACGGTACTTTTCGCAATGGTCGTGCCCATCGTGGCTTGTCCATCAGCACCGAGTGCCAATTTGCCATCGTGGAATATTCCTAAAACGGTAGTAGCGTGAATTTTTGGAATCACTTGGTTTTGCGGTCGCGTACGCTGTGCTGATTGTTGTGCGTCTCAAAGGCGTAGATGTCGCCAAAGTTTGCATTGCGCTTTTTGCGCAAAAACTCAAGACGGCCCTTCAAGTCGTTGACTTCCACCAACAATTTGCTCTTGTCAAAAATTGCTTCCGAGCGATAACGGAAGTTGAAGTCGTATTCGTCGCTCATCACAATTGCTTCCTCGGGACAGACATCCTCGCAAAAGCCGCAATAGATGCAACGCAACATGTTGATTTCAAAAGTTTCCGGATACCGCTCCTTGGAGTCGGTAGTCTCCGCAGCTTGCATGCTGATCGCAAGCGGTGGACAGGCGCGTGCGCAGAGTCCACAGGCTACACAGCGTTCCTGACCAAGTTCTTTCACCAATACGGGCCGGCCTCTGAATTCGGCTCCCAAGACAGGACGCTGTTCTGGGTAATTGATCGTGACCTTCTTTCTAAACATGTGTTTGAAAGAAAAGGCCATTCCCTTGAAAATCTCAGGAAAGTACATCTTGTGTACGAAGTTGAGATCCCGCTCTCCTTGTTTTCCGCTTTGGATACCCATATTTCCGAACTAGGAATTAATTGACGTTGCGACACAAAGTAAAACAAAAAAACTAAGAAATTTGTTCCAGAAAAAGGGTTCTTGCCAAATTGATCTGGACAATTGGAGATCACTTCGCAGTGGGTCATGCTGTTCTATGAAAGACATTCGCTATTTCTTTTATTTGTCTCGTCCCATCAACGTGTTCATTACGTTGATAGCCTTTGCATTGGCAGTGCATATCGCGAATGGGAACCTGGCTGTGGCCCTTTCAGATCCTCAGTTTTGGTGGGCTTGCTTGTGTCTTACCGTGATTTCGGCCACAGGCTACTGGGTCAATGATGCGTTTGATTTTAAGATAGACAGGGAAAATAAGCCTCGCAAAGTCATTGTCAATGCCCACCTTTCAGTCAAGAAGGTTTTGACCGCCTACTTCACAACGGTTGTGCTTGTGCTGGCGTTTTCCGTTTTGATGCAGCCTCCTGTACTTTTTGCGGTAAATGCGGGCGCGATCGTTCTCCTTTTTCTATATGCTTCATTGCTCAAGCGCACGACAGTTGTCGGTAATATCGTCATCGCAACGCTCACGGGGTTGGTCGTTTACTACGCAGCATTGTTGTATGTGCCACGTACAGCCTTGATGTGGACGATCATGTTTGCCTTTGAGGTTACTTTCATTCGAGAGGTGGTGAAGGATATGGAGGACATCAAGGGTGATTTGAAGTTTAAATTGCAGACCCTGCCCATTAGGATTGGCCTCAAGGCAACCACAAGGGTGGTCTTCGCGAGTTATTTCGTCTTCGTCGTGAGCTGCTACGCCCCAATCGCAGAGGTTTTGTTACGTGGGTTGCCGTTGAACGTGGCCTATCTCATCAGTTCAATCCTATTTGTGCAAGCACCTGCAGTTTTTTTGGCATCGAAAATCCTCAATGCCAGGGAAACACATGAATTTGGACGGCAAAGTAAAATGCTGAAGTACTTGATCTTCTCCGGGATGCTGTCGGTGTTGTTCCTGATCTAGTGAATCTGCTTTTTGAGATAGTTGGGGTCAGGATTTTCAACGTACAGCTTCGAATTGAGTCCACGCAGGTAATAGCCGCGTCCATCCCACATACGGCGACGTGGATTTTCCATACAGGACTCTGAACAGCATCCTTCAAGTCGATTGGCACAGGAATCGCAGATGAGAAAATGCGCATTGCAGTCTGGGCTGGCACAGTTGATGTATTTTTCTGTTGCCGAACCGCAAACTTTGCATTGTGCGAGCACATCAGGATTTACGTGGTTCACAGGTACCACGACGCGCTGATCAAACACGTAGCAAGAACCCTCAAAATCCTCACCTCCGGCTTCATGACCATAGCGGATGATGCCGCCATGGAGTTGATAGACCTCCTGAAACCCCTCGCGCATGAGGAGCCTGGAAACCTTCTCACATTTGATTCCGCCCGTACAGTAGGTATAGATTTTTTTGTTCTTGTAAGCTTCAAGTTCGGCAAGCTTCTCGGGCAGCTCCCTGAAGTTGTCGATGTCCAGGCTGATAGCGTTTTTAAATTTCCCGAGTTCTGTCTCATAGTTGGACCGCGCATCAAAGATCACGATGTCAGGATCATTGGAATGAAGCATTTCGCGCCATTCTTCGGGCTCCACATAATTGTTGACGGGTTGCGTCATATCCAAGTCTTCCAATCCCAAATGCACGATTTCCGGGCGCACGCGAACGTGCAGTTTCAGGAAGGTATGGCCAGGAACATCGTCAATCTTGAATTGGGTCTCATGAAAAACGGGATGGTCTGCGATCCATTTCATGTACGCACGTATCGGCTCCAAGGGGCCCGATACCGTCCCATTAAGACCTTCCTTGGCGATGAGAATCCGTCCAAGAAGACCATTCGTTTTGCAAAATTCTTCCATTGCATCACGCTCGGCCTCAGGGTCGGGTACTGGAACAAAGTTATAATAGAGCAGCACTTGGTAGGGCTGCGCATTCGCCGATAAAGCAGTATTAGAAGCTTCCATTTTCGGATGCAAAAATAGGCAAAAATAGGTTTTGGAATATGACTTGCCTCAGTTCCCGCCTGCCAATGTGCTTTTTAGGCCTTTGGGATCCGCAGAATTGCAGCTTTTGGTGCCGAAGAAAGCGCTTCCATCCGCAAAAAATATAGGCAAGAAATAGTCCACCCACCCAAAGTCGGGGCAGGAAACGAGAGAAAATTTTTGTCGCAGTTTCAACGAGTTCTGCAACTTTTAAGCGATGGAGCGTGGAGGAACAAGCAGCACTTGGAAAGATAGAATATGCGCTTTGCCGCATCCCAGCCACCACCCTCTACGGAGAGAAGAGGACCATCGTACGCCTAAGATGCAACAAACCGTTGGATTGCACAATTTGACTGGAGATTTACTTCGAATCGTTTTCCATGGGTTTATTCAGTGACAATCCTTTTGCCGGCTTGCCGCTTCCTTTTTTCTAAATTCGCAGCATGAAATCCCCATTCTCAAGACCCTTTGGCTTCCTCGGCATTTTGACCTTTTTGCTCGCATGGCCGACTACCGTTTTGTTCGCACAAGACTCGGTTCCCACGGCTGCGGACACGTCTGCCTTCGTTGTGGGACTACAATCGACGGTGCTGTTTGATTCGTTGGACTATATGGAAACCGGGCAGCACCGCTTCAGTCTGCGGTCGCCCTACGAAACGGTACTGACGCACCTCTATTATTTGCAGGACCAGAATTGGCATCCGGATTCTGCCGCGATGACGCTCAACATTGCAAATCCAATGGGGGAGGAGGCAAAAGAGAAGGCGATCAAGCTTAAGCAGTTTCTCGATGGTGGCGGATATTTCATTGACGTGGATGCATTGCCGCGCAACTCCAATTACACCGATACTGTCTCCGGCCTTCAAAAGTTCGTGCTGACAACTGCCGAGCCAGACGTCTTTTTATATAAGAAGCCTCGGGGTTGGGTCTATTCGTGGACAACGGTTCAGGCAATCGATCGGTTGCATGCGCGTGTTTTTCCATTTGGAACGATGAAATGGCTTCCCAAATGGTCACAGCAGCCCTTTTTGGGGATCAAGTTGTGGCAATTTTTCGGAGTGGTGCTTTTCATCGTGTTTACCGTGCTGCTTCATCAGTTGCTCACGAAGCTGATCGGCGTCTTGCTCGAGTCGGTGTTGCAACGCCACGTTCGCAAAGACAGGGCACTCAAGTTTTTCACAAAAATTGCCCGTCCGATTAGCTTGTTGATCCTGTTTGCCATTTTGAATGTCTTTTACCCTGCACTTCAGTTCTCCGGTGAGGTCAACAAGTGGGTGGTCAACGCGTTTAGAATCATGATTCCGGTCTACCAAATGCTGATCGCGTTGCAAGTGGTAAATCTCCTGATGGCTTATTTTGAGCAACGTGCCAAGGCAAGCAAAAGTACCCTTGACGATCAGCTCATTCCGATGATTCGCAACTTGCTCAAGGGAATCGTCGTGGTGGCAGCGATCATCTACATCATGAACAGATTGGCGGTGGACGTAACTGCCTTGATCGGCGGGGTTGCTTTTGGAACCCTGGCATTTGCATTGGCAGCCCAGGACACGATCAAAAATCTGTTTGGTTCAGTGGTGATTTTCCTGGACCGCCCGTTTCAAATTGGCGATTGGATCATCATTGGTGAGCATGAAGGCGTGGTAGAGGAAGTGAGTGTACGTTCCACCCGCATCCGTACGTTTGGAAATTCGCTGATTTCGATTCCCAATGGAAATATTGCTTCTGCTGCCATCAACAACATGGGTGCAAGGGTTTATAGGAGGTTTGTCACTCGAATCAATCTGCATTATACGACGCCACCTGCCCTCATCGAACTGTTTGTCGAGGGTATCCGCGAGCTCGTAAGGCAACACCCGGGTACAAGAAAGGAAGCGTTTGAAGTCCATTTCGAGACGATGGACGACAATTCGTTGCAGGTTTTGGTCTATGTTTTCTTTTCCGTACCGTCCTGGACGCAGGAATTGGAGGGCCGACAGTCCCTCTTATTGTCCATTTTGGAGCTGGCAAAGCAGTTGGATGTCAATTTTGCCTTTCCCAAACAGGTCATTAACATCCACACAGCGCCGCCGGAAGCCGGGTTGGTTGAACCGTTAGCCTTTGACTTGGAGTCTGCCAAGGCCGCCATGGTCCGATTTCTTGCCGATAACAAGGCGCGTCAGGCGCAACCCAGACCTAGAACGGAAGTCCTCTTGGGCGGTTCCGACGTTGATTCCGACAGCGGACAGGTAAATGTGTGAAGATGGCGTGAGCTCTGGGGAGATGATTGGATAAAACCATCCAGAATCAAGGTTACAGCCCGTTGATCGAAAGAAAATGGGCCTGAAAAAGTGGGCTGTAATCATGTATGCTTGAAATTTTGCCCCAATCCAGCGGCAGATGTCTTCGTCGTTGTTAACGTAGGCAGACCGTCTCACCCTGATCAATGAAAGGATCCGAGTTTTTAGGCGTTAGCTTCCAGAATCTAATTGGTGGCAAACTAGGTTGCTCGCAAAAAAGGTCAACCCAGACCTGCATTTTTTTGCAATTGACCTGAAAATCGCTATTTTTGAGTTGGAAGATAGGAAAACACAGTTTTCCCTGCAGGTTTGACTCGTGCCTGCCAGACATTTTAGATTGCGCCATCCCCTGATAGGAATTTCGGGGTGGAGGTCCATTTTCTAAAAAATAGCAAAAATATCTTACATGCTTCATTGGGAAAATGTGCCATGATTGGGCCTTGCTGGGCCAAGGGCCGAAGTCCATGGACTACTTTTGTACGGCTAAGAATAAGTCGCAAATTGATCGGTGTTTGTTGGGTCTAAAGTGGCGGTAGAATGTGCCCATTTGCATGAATGGGTTAGTTTTTCAACCGTGATAGGGTTGTTTTGCGAGGATTGGAATCTTGCTAATTTAGATTTGGCCACTCAGGTTCATTGCAAGATGCAAGCCTGATGAAATGTGATATGTTTGCCTGCATTTCTTTCATGCATCAGCGATAGCACGAAACTTTTTATTTGCATTTTCCGAATACGATGTGAGATATTTGCACTCATAGAACTCGTGATTTAGAACTCGGTATTGTATTATCTGTAAGAATCCCACTCGTTGAACTCGTAGAGAAGTCTGTGTATCAGTCTGTCTTCCAATCGGTTCTTCCAGATGCAATGCTGTAGTGTTTGTTTGTGTATTGATAGATATAGTAGAATTTTTTTGTAGTTACATTATGTTTCACCGTCCAGCATAATATTATGTTGGCCAAAGAACTTTTTGTTATGAAACAGAGAGAACTCGTTCCATGTGCCGCTTGCGGCAGTGACAATTATGCTTTGTACCCTGTGCACCTAAACCCTTGGCTGCCACAGAACTACACGTACTCGAAATGCAACGAATGCGATTTTGTGTACGTGAACCCTCGTCCTCTGCCTGAGGAGGTGGAGGAAATTTATGCTGCGCATACGAATCCCTTTGACCAGGAAGAGTATGAAGGCTTGGACGTTGAAGGTGAAACCCTCGAAAGATTGGTGCATCGCCTCAAACGCGAAATGCCCGAAGGTCACATGCTTGACATGGGATGCGGTCGTGGCGATTTCCTGAAAGTTGCTCACAATCATGGATATACGGTTCAGGGTTCTGACCTCTCAACCGCCGATGGGCCACACAAAGACATCCCGATTTTTCAGGGATTTCTCAAAGATGCCAATTTCCACGCTGAGGAATTTGACATTATCGTCACCAGAAACACGCTAGAGCACATTTTTGACCCGAATGAAGACCTACGGGAACTCAATCGTATTTTGAAGCCCGGAGGCTTACTTTATGTCAAAGTGCCGCACGTAAAATATGAAGAAGGTTGGAGATGTAAGGCGTTTTTTGGGTTTAAATCCCTCTTTACACCTCCTGTGCACCTCAACCATTTTAGCACCTCTACCTTGAGCGGAATATTGAACCGTAACGGATTTGAGGTCATCTCCTGGGAGAGTGAAAAGCCTTCTAAATCAAAGAATAAGCTCAAAAATGCCGTTCTTGAAACAGGTTATGCTGCCATCGATACGATGAAGGCTGTGACCATGGGAAAGGCATTTCCAAAGCCCGTACTTTGTGTTTTGGTACGCAAAATTGGCGTGCCAACCTACTCCGTAACGTTGGATCTTCCACTTCGTGAGCCAATTCATCCAGTATCAACCGATGCTGTAACGAAATTGCGCAAAGATGTGAAAAAGAGACAGCTCACGGCTTGATTGAAATCTAAGTTTGCAGCGTTCTTTTTCAGTTTTTATTCAGATCGTTTCCTCAGGAATTTTCCAAAGTTTCTTGACTGGAATCGATATGCATGAAAATTGTTAAAAATCGTTCTTTTTCGGCAAGCGCTGATCAGTTTGGGAGGAACGCCTAGGCTGAAAGGTTTTGCCGCTCGTGTACTGCAACGAGTTCTCTATATCTATACACTAATGAAACTCGGGGCTCCCCGCCCCGGTTTCATTTTTTTTTGTGTATACCCCAAGACGGAACACAACGCCTTCACCCCAAGGCGGAACACAGCTCTTCCACCCCAAGACGGAACAGAGCGCCGCCACCCCAAGTCGGAACACAGCTCCGCCACCCCAAGCATCCCAGCTTCAGTCTCGCAGTTCGGCAAATACCCTCAACGATTCAAGTACCGTTGTGAATTCGCTTTGAAATCTTGAATGGTCCTTTGGATTCCTTCCGCCAAGTCAATCGTATGGTGGAATCCCAGCGCGTGCAAACGACTTACATCGAGCCATTTCCTTGGGGTTCCATTGGGTTTGCTGCTGTCCCAGACGATTTTTCCTGCGTAGCCGATGGCTTCTTGGATCGCTTCTGCAAGTTGTTTGATCGTGACGTCGATTCCGGTTCCAATGTTCACAAATCCCGGCTCGTTGTAGGTTTCCATCAGGTGTAGGCACGCAGCCGCGCAGTCGTCCACATGAAGAAATTCGCGACGTGGACTGCCGTCGCCCCAAAGTGTGACTTCAGGCTGCGAACCTTCCTTTGCTTCCCAGAATTTTCTGATCATCGCCGGCAAGACGTGGCTTCCTTGAAGATCATAGTTGTCATTGGGGCCGTAAAGATTGGTGGGCATCGCAGAAATGAAGTTGTCGCCGTACTGCGCCCGATAGGTTTCACAGAGTTTGATGCCCGCGATTTTTGCGATCGCATAGGGTTCATTGGTCGGCTCCAGCAATCCTGTCAGGAGTGCATCCTCTGTGATGGGTTGCGGTGCCATTTTGGGATAGATACAAGATGAGCCTAAAAAGAGCAGCTTTTTCACGCCATTCAGATGCGCTTGATGAATCACATTGCTCTGAATCATCAAGTTATCATAAATGAATTCGGCGCGACGGCTATTGTTGGCGACGATGCCGCCGACTTTCGCTGCTGCCAGGAATACATAGTCCGGCTTTTCCTGTGCAAAGAATTCGGCGACTGCCGCCTGATTGCAGAGGTCGAGTTCGTGGTGCGTTCGCACCATGATGTTGCTGAAGCCGGCAAGCTCCAATTGGCGCACAATGGCCGAGCCGACCATTCCGCGGTGGCCCGCAACATAAATCTTAGCTGATTTTTCCATAAGAGGCGACTTGGGATGCTTCCTTGAGATCGTTTTCCATCATGATGGAGACCAATTCCTCGATACCGACTTTGGCCGTCCAACCCAATTCACGCGCTGCTTTAGAGGCATCGCCAATCAGCAGGTCCACTTCGGCAGGCCTGAAATACCTGGGATCAATCACCACGATGGTCTTTCCCGTTTTGCGGTCAATGCCCTTTTCATTGATTCCTTCGCCTTCCCATGCAATCTCGAATCCTGCGTATGCAGCCGCCAATTCGACAAAGTACCGCACCGTATAGCATTTTCCAGTAGCAATCACGTAATCCTCGGGCTGCGGCTGCTGCAACATCAACCACATCGCTTCCACATATTCCTTTGCATATCCCCAGTCGCGTTCGGCATCCAAATTGCCCAGTTTCAAGACATCTCGGAGGCCAAATTTGATTTCGCTCAAGCACATCGTGATTTTCCGCGTCACAAACGTCTTGCCCCTGCGCTCGGATTCGTGGTTGAAGAGAATCCCGTTGCAGGCATACAATTGGTAGGCTTCGCGGTAATTTTTGGTGATCCAGTAGGCATAGATTTTCGCCACCGCATACGGGCTCCGCGGATAAAAGGGCGTTTGCTCCGTTTGCGGAATTTCTTGCACCTTCCCGTAGAGCTCAGAAGTTGAAGCCTGATAAAAGCGCGCCCCCGGGCAGTGGTTCATCATCGCGTCCAAAATGCGAAGGGTCCCGATCGCATCGACTTGTGCGGTGTATTCGGGAACTTCGTAGGAAACTTGAACATGGCTCTGTGCGCCAAGGTTGTAAATTTCGTCAGGTTGGATCTTCGAGAGGAGTTTGTTCAGATTCGCAGAATCGGTCAGGTCCCCATGATAAAGCGTCAAACCTTCTCGGAGGTGATCGATGCGCTGCGTGTTGAAATTGCTCGCGCGACGGATGATGCCATGCACTTCATAGCCTTTTGCCAGCAGGAGTTCGGTCATGAATGACCCGTCTTGCCCGCTGATACCCGTGATCAATGCCTTTTTCATTCAGTTTTCAATTGCATTGCAAAGCTACGGTCATGCATCCAAGGCGCAAAACAGAAGGCAAAAGTTTAGCTGTGGGTCTCGTTGGGCGGGATTCAGGCCTTCGGATGCTGAATTCGCGGTCTCCAAAATATCTTCTAACTTCTTTGATCGCTTGGAATCAGCAGGCATCGCCAAAAATGTTAACTTTGAGACTATGCGATTTGCACCATTTTTGAAGCCGGGCGACAAAGTTGGACTTCTGAGTCCCGCCCGCAAGATCAGTCCTGAAGAGGTGGCCCCTGCCATGGCGAGCCTGCAAGAGTGGGGACTCATTCCCGTTTTGGGGACACATATATATAGTGTGTCACGGCAGTTTGCCGGAACCGACGCCGAGCGCATCGAAGACATGCAAAAAATGATTGATGATCCCGAAATCAAGGCCATCCTTTTTTCGAGAGGAGGGTACGGTTGCCTTCGGATTGCCGATCAAATCGATTTTTCCAGGCTCAAGCAGTTTCCCAAGTGGTTGGTGGGATTCAGTGACCTCACCGCTTTTGGCGCAGCCATGCTGAAGGCTGAGGTGGCGAGCATTCACGGGCCGATGTGCATTTCCTGGAACGGCAAAACGGCAGACCCGATCTCGCGCGGGCATCTGCGCGAAATGTTGATGGGCAACGTGCCCAAGTACAGTTATGTCCCGTCCAATCCCGATGCTTGCCGCACCGGACAAGGAACCGGCCGACTTGTTGGAGGCAATTTGAGCATCCTCAGTCAGCTCATCGGTACGCCCCATGATATCGACACAAAAGGGAATATTCTTTTTATCGAAGACATCGACGAGTATCTCTACCACATCGACCGGATGATGATTCATCTCAAACGCTCCGGCAAGCTCAAAGGACTTGCAGGGCTCATCGTGGGGGGATTCAATGACATCAAAGACAATGAAATCCCATTTGGCGCGACCATCGAAGAAATTGTGCGCGATGCCGTCGGAGCTTCCGATTTCCCGATTTGTTTTGGATTTCCGACAGGCCATTGGCCATCCAATTATCCCTTGGTGGTGGGTGCCAAGGCGACATTGAGTGTCAGTCACGCGATGGTTGAGCTAACGATGGAGCTCAAGTGATGGTGCGCCACGTGGTGCAAACTGCCGATGGCTCGCATTCCTTGTTTGTTCCGGAATTGGATGAGCATTACCACAGCCGCCACGGTGCGCTCCAGGAAAGCCGTCATGTGTTTATTGAAATGGGCTTGCGAAGGTTCGTGGATCAGGCCGAGCCGATTCGTATCCTCGAAATTGGTTTTGGAACCGGGTTGAATGCCTTGTTGACGGCCTTGGAATGTTTTCCCAAAGGTCTCGAAGTGGAATACTGGACAATTGAGCGGTATCCGCTGACGAAAGAAGAGCTTGATTTGCTCAATTATCCTGACTTGGTCGGGGATGATAGCGCAAAACGCATTTGGGATTTGATTCATGCCGCCGATTGGGAATCCATGACGCCGATCGAATCGGGTTTCAGCATTTGTAAGCGCAACGCCAAAATCGAAGAATTTGACATTCCTTCGCAAGTCGACTTGATCTACTTCGATGCCTTCGCCCCGGAAAAGCAACCCGAACTCTGGACCGAAGCCATTTTTCAGAAGATGTACCGACTGCTCGACGACGGCGGATTGTTGACGACCTATTGTGCAAAAGGCGACGTTCGCCGCGCCATGATTGCCGCCGGTTTCCAGGTCAAGAAGGTTCAAGGCCCGCCAGGAAAAAGGGAAATGCTGATTGCCACCAAAAATGCGCACTAGATTTCTCTAGGTCAATGGGCTTAGTTATCAATAATTTATGCGTACAAGCCCGTCATTCACCCTCGTCCAATATCACCCCAGCCGTTCATTCCTAGTTTAGCTTCGCTGAACTTCGTTTTCATTTCTAATTTCTAATTCCTCATTTCTCATTCCCCCGCCACCCACGTAAATTGCACCCATGTCCACGCCCAAGGTAAATGAAGCGGTCAGAAAGCAAGTGCGTCAGTTCTTCAATCAGCTGACGTTGATCTTCATTGGTTTTATTGGGAGCATTTTTCTGTTTTTGCTCTCGGTGCTGATCGGCGCCCAATCAGCTGATCCCAAGTCGCATGATCTGGACACCGTTTTGTTCATTTCCGCGCCACTGTCCAGCATGGCTTTGATTTTGATTTCCCATCGTCTTTTTCTGGCACGGGCAAAGTCTGCGCGCGAGGCCCAGAAGCTCTATGAGAAGATGGATGCCTACCGTGGCGCAACCGTAGTGCGTTTTCTATTGCTTGACGGAGCAGCATTCGTACAATTGATCGCCTTTTTCCTGACTGAAAACCGGATTTTCCTTCCGATTGCCTTGGTCGTAGCCACTTTATTCATGTTGTACAGGCCTGGCTTGGAGCGTTTTATCAAGGACATGGAACTCAACGAGGTGGAGGCCCAAGTGATTCGGGATCATTCGCAGCGTGCCTTGGTGCCTTGAGGAGGGCCCCTTAAAATTTCGTGCACCTTTTCCCTTCGAATACGTATTTTTAGGTACGATGAAAATCAAAGGTACCATGACCCATGTCCCGCTTTCCGGAGGATTTTGGGGAATTGAAGCAGAAAATGGCCGCCGTTTTCGCCCTGTAGGTCCTGTTTCCGAGGAATTTCTCATTCAGGGACTGCCGGTTGAGGCCAAAGTGAAGGAATCCAAAGGATTTTCAATTTTCATGTGGGGCACCGACGTCGAGGTGCTTTCCATCCAGAAACTAGAACGCTAAACAAACCCGATTCCAATGGAAATCAAATTGATACACATCCTGGGCCCCGTTTTTGCTACGGTCGCCATGTTTTTTTACGGGCGCGCCTTGGTGGACCGCGACAAAGGCCGGCAGGTCAATATCTTCCCAACCCTGATTCTGATCGGTGGGGCCTTGACCTTCATTTTCTTCACTGCGAATGGCACCCTGCTCGACAGGATTTGCTATCTGCTGCTCGATATCGGCATCGCGATGATCATCGATTCGCGCTATTTGGCCTACCACCGTGCCCACCCCAAGGTGTTCTGGGTTCCGGGATTGCTCGCGGTGATGATTTCCCTCGGAATTTGGGGCACAGCTTGGGCCTTTGGATGGAAAATCACCACGATGTGGCAGCAGCCAACCACGCACGCCTTGGAGAGCAAAAGTGGCGAAATCCTGCTTGAATTGGGCTCCGACGACGAAATCAATGAGCTCGAAGGGCTGATGGAAAAATACGACGCCACCTATTCACGCGCTTTTCCGATGATCTCCGAAGACGAAGACGGCGACCTCGCACAATTTTATCTTGTGGATGTAAAAGACGGGGATCGCGTCGGTGAATTTCTCTCCGAGGCGAATGCCGACGATGAAAATATCGACGATGCGGCACTCAATGGCCCCATGCAACTCGAACTTCCACCTTCCAATCCCAATTTGCTCTCCAATCCTGCCGGGGATTTTCTCGCGAATGACCCTGACATCACGCAGCAATGGTGGTTGCAGCTCGCGGTCGCGAATGGCGTGCACGAAATGTTGCGGGACGCAAGTCCCAAGCGCAAAGCCATTGTGGCCATTATCGACACAGGCGTCGATGGCGATCATCCGGATTTGCGGAAAATTTTCGGAAAAAGTCCTGGAGATACCGACGGGCATGGTCATGGCACGCATTGCGCAGGACTCGCGGGCGCAAGCACCAACAACGGGCTCGGCATGGCAAGCTTCAATTGGGAAGGCCGCTTCATCGAAATCCGGGGTTATCAAGCATTGGGCAAAAACGGGCAAGGCACCGACTACTCGGTCGCCTCGGCCATGATGGCAGCCATCGAAGATGGCGCCGATGTCTTGTCCATGTCGCTCGGCAGCAATCGGCCGGCCCCCAAAGTACAGCGCGAAGCCGTCGAATATGCACTGCGCAAGCGTTGTATTGTCGTCGCCGCAGCCGGCAACGATTACGGCAGCGATGCGCGCAAACATAGCCCCGTGGGCGTGAAGGGCGTGATCGGCGTCGCCGCTGTCGGGCCTGATTTTCAGCGCACTACGTTCAGTAACATCAACACCAACCTTGGAATGCCGATTGCAGCACCGGGCTTGGACATTTTTTCCACGATTCCCGGCGGAAACTACACGTCTATGAGTGGCACGAGCATGGCCACCCCGATCGTCTCGGGACTCATCGGTGTCATGCGTTCGATCGATCCAAGTTTGGATGCCCCTGCAGCATGGAAGATTCTGAACGAAACAGGCCGGACGGGTCCTTCCTTTGAAGAAGTCGGTGCCGTCATCGAACCGTACGCTGCATTAGCCCGGGTACTGAAACGTTAGCGGCCTCTTTTGCGGATCCGATTGCCGCAGGTATCGCTTGGTTCACTTCATTTTTCAATTGGCCGGGCTTTTTCGGATATTTGCCGAAAATCCCGTGAACATGAAAAATGCCATTCTGGCTTTTCTTTTTCTCTTTTCTCTCGTTGCCTGCAAAAAGCCGCAGGAGTCCATTGCCACCAAAATCAAAAAGGCCGATCATGTAGAGGTCACCTTTTTTGCCGACGGTCAGCAGGCGAGGCCCATTGTTTTTTCCGACGCGGCAATGCTCGATAGCCTTTCCAAGTTGGTCTCCGACACGCCGATGGAACCCAAGGGCTGCGCTTCCGATGGAAAAATCAGTTACAAAAAGGGTGATTCGCTCATTTTTGAAGGCGAATTCAGTCTTGGTAAGGAATGCGGACACATTGCATTTACCGACGGTGGAAAAAATGGCGCCTTACAGCTTGCCTCATTGCCCATGAACCTGCTCACGCGTTTGAAAGCCAAGCAAGAGTCCTCCAAGCTTGAAAAACTTGGATGGTTTATTGGGAAATGGACGCAATCCGAAGGGCCCGATTTGACCAGCTACGAGCAATGGACCCGCGCAAATGATCACCTTTTCAAAGGTCGGGCTTGGACTTTATACCATACCGACACCGTGCATTCCGAAACCATCGAATTGCTTTGGGAGGGTGACGACATTTTTTACATTCCGACGGTCAAGGGAAATGCCGGCCCGGTTCGGTTCAAATTGACAGAAAACAATGGCCAATCCGCTGTCTTTGAGAACCCCGAGCATGATTTCCCGACCAAGATCACGTATGAAAACCGCGGGGATTCGATGCTGTACGCCAAAATTTCCGGGATGGTCAAAGGAAAAGAAGTTGCCAAGGAATTTCCGCTACAGCGGGCAAAAGACTGATTGTTACCAGAATCCTCCATTGCAGCAGCCATTTGCGTAGATTTGCCGAATTCAGAAAATAGATATGAAAAGGACATTCAGCAGGATATTTTTCACACTTTTTGTAGGCTTGGTGCTGCTTTCGGGCTCTGCCACAGCGCAGTCCACCGTCGCCAATCGCATGAAGGAACACATCGTGTACCTGTCGAGCGATCAGTTGGAAGGCAGGGAAACAGGCAAAAAGGGTGAGGAAGTCGCCGCGGCCTACGTCGTGGAGCAGTTTAAGGGAATCGGCCTGCAACCCAAAGGCATTGACAACGGTTGGTTGCAGCCTTTTGGCTTCATGAACCTGCTCAAGCCAAAGCCCGATTGTGCCTTCAGCCTCGATGGCAAGTCGATGAAAATCACCGAAGACTACATCATTTTTCCGCAAAGTGGCGACGGTGCACTCTCGGGAATTCCCGTTTATGTTGGCTTCGGAATCCAGGCTCCCACCTTGGAGCATGACGATTACAAAGCGGTGGATGTCAAAGGAAGGGTCGTGTTGATTGACCGCGGTACCCCTGATGCCGACGACCCCCATGGCAAATTCGGAGAATATGCAGCCATTGATCTGAAAGTAGAGACGGCGATCAAAATGGGAGCATCCGGAATCATATTCGTGGATCCGACCAATCAAGCACTTGAAGCTCCTGTCGTCAATTATAGCCGCAAATCCGTAAGAAAATCAATTCCAATCGTTTACCTCGCCAATACGAATGCAAAGGCGGTGACCGGGAAAACGATTTCCGCAAAAGTCGGACTCGACGAGGAAAATCTGACCGGCCACAATGTGATCGGCTTCATGGACAACAATCGTCCTTACACCGTCGTCATCGGCGGGCACTACGACCATTTGGGCTTTGGTGATGACGGTTCGTTGCACCGCGGCGAGCCTGCTGTGCACAACGGCGCCGACGACAACGCATCCGGCACGGCATTGGTCATCGAATTGGCGCGTGCAATCGCCAATGAAAAATCCTTGCACCAATTCAACTACCTCTTCATGACCTTCTCCGGCGAAGAAAAGGGACTTTATGGCTCCAATTACTTCTGCAAAAATCCGACGATCGACCTCGCCAAGGTGAGCTGCATGCTCAATTTTGACATGGTGGGCCGTCTCGATCCGGAAAAGAATACCCTTGGCATCAACGCCGTCGGGACCTCGCCCTTCTGGAAAGAAGCGATGGCAGGCATTCAAATTGACGACATGAAGGTCAAAACGGCCGAAAGTGGCGTCGGCCCCAGCGACCACACGAGCTTCTACCTCAAGGATTTGCCCGTGCTCCATTTCTTCTCTGGAACGCACAGCGATTATCACAAACCGAGCGACGATGAGAACCTCATCAACTATGACGGGGTGGACAAAATCTACCGCTATGTATGGGCTTTGCTCGTCAAAATGAATGAAAAGGGCGAAAAACTCGCCTTCACGGCGACCAAAAACGACGAAGAAGGCGAGGCGCCACGCTGGAAAGTAAGTTTGGGCGTCGTTCCGGATTACCTGTTTGATGGCGAAGGCATGCGCATCGACGGCGTGACCGAGGGTAAGCCTGCTGCCAAAGCCAAATTATTAGCTGGTGACATCGTGATCAAAATGAACGACGACGAAGTCAAGGACATGATGAGCTATATGCGTGCCTTGGCCAAGTACAACAAAGGCGATACCATCACCGTCGTTGTGTTGCGCAAGGGCAAGGCCAAGAAGAAGAAACTGACGTTCTAAGGCCTTAGCGCGAAAGGTAAATCACAAGAAGTACGAGCCACCAACTGAGGAGTGCCGCATTGAGCAAGATGCCAATCAGGGCAGGTAGCCGTTGTTTGTCCCGTTCGAAATACCCCAAAATGCCCAGCAAGGTTCCGAAAATCGTCACCAAGGGAGGGAAAACCGTATTGAGAACAGGGATCACGTTGGTGTAATGCAAGGCAAACAAGATGCCGGCAAACACTGCCAAACCAATTGCCAATTTCCCAAATGAGCTGCGTCGCATCTTCGTTGCTTTTCCGCAAAGGAACGCCAACGACGGGATTCAAGCAAATATGAGCTGCAAAGAGGCTATTCTTCGGATTTTTCCTCGATTTTAGCTGGCCACTCAAGTTTCATCCGTTTGCCGGGTTTGAAATGGTCGACCTTCTCACCGTTGACGGTAATCTCGCCTTTTTCCTCCAGGATCTTGATCTGAATGTTCTGCTTGGTTGTGGGTACGAATTCGACATTCGCGACGCCGAGCCAGCCCTGACATGCTCATATTGCCCATTTTTCTTCAAAATGCTTGTACATGTCGGCGGTGGTCCCGGTTTGGAAGGCTTCGCCGGATTGCGATTCGAGTTTGAGTTCGATGAGATTACCGCGGCGGGCGACAACGGTGGCTTCGAGGTTTCCGGTCTGCGCGGGTAAAACCCCAAAAGCAAATGCAACGGCAATCAAAAGGAGGGTAAGGTGTTTTTTCACTGGATGCTAGATTTTGACCAGTGTACGTTGAATGTCAACGATGGTTGAATGCGATGGATCAGGCGCCTCCCCGTAGCGACTTTGATTAATTCATTCGCCTGAAATTCAGGCTATTTGCATTTGTAGGAATATTCTTCTGTTCCCTTTTCGGATCCGTCGAGGTACTTCAACGTACATTTCAGCGGATAGCCTTCCGGATTGTAAGTGCATTCGCGGGTATGGCTGAAATCCTCGTAAATCCCGTCTAAGTCATTGTGTACCTCCTTGGCTACCAAAAACTTTGGCTGATTTGGAAAACACAACGGATTGTATTCCGGATTTCTTTTGTCAGTGTATTCGTATAGAATTGTCATCGAAGGCGCGCTGTTGCTATCAGGATAGTTTTCAAAACGCTCCTGTTTGACCATTTTTTCACCTTCGTAGGAAAATTTGCTGAATTCAGCGACGACTGTATCTTCCAAAAAGGGCGTTTCAAACGTCGTAAAGCGAACAACCTTTCCTTCTGTATCATAGTCATACGTATGGTAGAAATGGCTCACGCTCAAATCATCATAGTCAACGAAGCCGATCATGCGATTGGCATCGTCATGAAAATAGAGGAAGGAGAAGCCACGGGATTCCATCGAATTCAAGACTTCCAAGCCATAATTGTACTTTTCGGAGTAATACCCGCCTTCCGTAGAGGGGCGGTCGACTTGTTTGAGCTGCCCGGATTTCTTGTCGTATTGATAAAGTGTGGTGTCGATACGGCCCTCCAACGCCTCGATCTTGCGGGTCAGTTGGCAGGTCTTTTGTGCCGAAGCGCTGAAACCCAAGGTCAACATCAGGAGAAAAAGGGCGAATTGACTTTTCATGCAGTGTAATCTTTGAATTCAAGGAGTCAGACTTCAAATATCTGGAAATCTCGGGTTTTTTGCACCGTTACCGCCAATGCGGCACCTCGTCCAGCGGATAAATCGGCCGCGGACAATCCACGTAGTCCAATTGAAACACATCAACATTGGTGATACCGCGCGTGATCACGTTCACGGTCCGGCGATTGTACTTGACCATGCGGAAGCGGAAGGGAAATAAATTTTTGACGACGACAATGTCAGCTTTCCAGAGATTGATGCCCAAGCCGGTGAAATCCGAGGCAAAATAGGCAGGAAAAGGCATTTCGGTGAGGATCACATGGATCCCCTGATGCTGCAAAATGGTCGTTTTGCCCCATTGGGTGTCGATCCGCTGCGTGACTTTTCCTTCGAATGCGATGGGCGGATTGTGCTCCGGATCAATGCGCCCGCCAATGTTGAGCCGAATCGTGGCGCCGCGTTCGGCACGCCAAGCTTCTTCTGCTGCCTCCGGATCACGTATCGGAACATAACTCCGCAACTGCGGTGCATGCTTGAGCAAGGCCGCCAGAATATTCGTATTCGCGCCCGGCGCCCCGGCGCCTACGGTATCGCTGATGTCGCAGAAGACGACCGTCCCCAACATCCGCCGGAGGCGCGAACGTTTGGCAATCTGAATTGCAGCCTCGACCGATTTTGGAATCGGATGTTTCCGGTCCCGAATGGCCCAGCAGCGATCCGCCAACTCGTCGGCGAGGCGGTCTGCAAGTGCTTGATCGTTGTCCGTGCTGATCACCACGCTCCAGCCCATCTGTTCGTCGTCCATCCAGATGTGCACCCAAAAATTCGCAGCCACCAATACGCCCGGCATCCGTTCCATCTGCTTCATCCGCCGGATGATCCCGCGCATCGGCTGGAAAAAATCGATTCCCCAGCCGCCGCCTTTCAGGATCGGCAACTTGCGAAAAGCGGTGACGGGCTTGATTTCGCCCCGGACCATGCGCATCAGCACTTGGCCCGCCTTGCGTCCCACGCGCCGGAAATCCCGGTGCGGATTGGTATGGTAACCCACGATATAACTCGCCAATTCGACATTTTCCCGGGTCACATTCGCATGCAAATCAAAGGAAACGGCCACCGGAAAATCCATTCCGACCACCTCCCTCACCGCCCGCAGCAAAGCTGTCTCCGGATCGCGCATTCCCACGACGCCCATCGCGCCGTGCATCGAAAAGTAAATGCCGGCAAGGCCTTCGATTCCCTGAATTCCTTTGACCGCCTTGTCCAGAAATTCTTGAAAAACTTCAGCCTCGACCGGCCCGCCGGACCAAGCCCAGGCTGCGTAAATCGGCACGATCTCAAATTCGCCGTTCCCATATTTCTGCACTGCTTCCCGGAATCCGTAGGCCTGGGCTTTGTATTTGTCGGCAAAGGCCCAAACGGCCTCGCCTTCGCAGTAGGCAAAGCTGTGAAACTCGCGCATGGTGGTCGTGAGACTGCTGAATGAGTTCGTTTCCTGATGCAGCTCGATGAACGCAAGTTTTTTGGCCATGCGCGAAATTAGGCAGGAATGGCGGAATTGCCGTTCCAATACTGGTTCTCACCGCAATTTTTGGAGGATCCTGTGATGCAAATTCGAAGCGGATGCTTATTTTGACATCCAATCACCCTCGGCGGCCTGCCGCCCAACGAAATTTGGCATGGAAAAAAGAAAAGTTACATCGGAAGGCTATTTCCGGCTGTTATTGATTTTGTTTGCTGCGATGCTGTTTTCGCAGTTTACGCTCGTCGGGACCATGATTTTCCTGCAACAAATGGGCGAAATCCATCTCGACGAGGCGGGATTGTCCACTACGATGATGTATGCATTGATTGCAGCGGCAACCGTTGGCTTGCTTGCCAGCAATGTCGTCGGCAACATGTTGATTGTCAAGGCACGCTCCAAGCCGACCTTGTCTGAAAAGCTGCGTGGCTACCAAACCGCCTCCATTTTGCGCTACGCACTCCTTGAATTTCCGACCGTCGTTGGGACATATGGCTTTTTATCCACCGGCCAATATTGGTTTTTCACCTTTTCGGCGGTCGCAGTAGCCCTTTTCTTGATGATCATCCCGCGCAAGGAGAAAGTCTGCGAAGTTTTGCAGCTCAACCATGACGAAATTGCCCTGCTCAACGATCCCAAGGCGGTGATCATGGAGTATGAAACAAGCGCTGACTGAGGTTATTTTGCAGCCGAATTTTCTTGCAAATACGTGTTGGCCCGGAGAATCGCATTTTCGCGCACATCCAGCCAAAACAGGTTGTAATCGGCGATGTGGAAGTTGTTGCTGCTGATGATGCTTGTTCCTTTGACATCCGGTTTGGTGACCCAGAGATAGCCACCGTGCACTTGCGTTTTTAGAGCGCCTTCATAAACTTCATCGTAGCTGCCCATCACCGTTCCTTTGTGGGAATTCAGTTCCGAGGGGAGCGTATCCATCCGCCACGTGATCGGGTTCACGACCGTCGCACCGTCATACCATTGCGGATGTTTGGGCGCCGTCCCCCATTCAAAGCTGCACCATGAGGCGAAACAGCCCGTTTGCTCGGGCGAAGAACAGGGCTTCAACACAGAAAAGGTATCCGCCGGGACCGGCCATCCGGCGATGTAGGCCGCAACCAATTGATTTTGAAGCGGCTTGTCGTCAAAATAGTCCTTGAGCAAGTGGATGGCATGCGCCGAACCTTGACTGTGGGCGACGATCATGACCGGGCGACCTTGGTTGAAGTTCGCCATGTAATACTCAAAACTGGCTTTCAGGTCGCAATAGGCTGTATGAAAGGCTTTTCCGTTGGAGACGCGGTCATCGTTGTCAAAAAAGGCGCCGAGGACCATTTGGCGGTATCGGGGAGCAAAGACGCGCCCGGCACCATTGAAGATGCTGGCTTGGTGCTTGATGGTCGTTTTTTCAGTGCGGCCATTAAGTTTTGCATCCGTCAAGTCGCCATTCCATTCTTTTTTCCCAAACAATGTCGTCGGATGGAGGAAAAATACATCCACTGCGGATTCTGATTGCCCATCCTTGAGTGATGGGAGGGGAGTTCCATCTGCGAAATCCTTTTTCTCAGGATGTGCGGCCCAATTTTCGAGGTTGCCGTAATCGGGCGGAACCGGGCATGACTCCTCGCTCCAGGATTTTTTGGGTGCTTTGGTGAAACTGCATCCGGCGATCAAACCGGAAAATGACACAACGAGGGCAGTGACTGCGAAGATTTTGGAATTAGCTTTCATCGAGGCGCAAAATTAGCCAAAATGAAAGGATTTGGGCAGGGACTAAAAAGAAAAAAGGGTCAGGAACGGGCGTTCCTGGACCCTCAAGAATTATAATACGGAATTAATGTCTTTTTTACAGCAACAACAAGAAGTTGTCTTTGAGATAACAGGTGCAAGATCATCGGTTTTTTGCGCGCCCCGACATGCGTTTTTGCCCAATAATTTCTGAATAACCCTGTGGATTGTACAATAAACTAAACATGGAGGCAGAGGCCAATGTGCTGGAAAATGTGCGTTTTTTCAAAAGAATGTCTCCGCCAGAATGTGCATCCTTGCGGAAATGAACTTATTTTTGATTCAATAACTTAAGGGTTTGAAGATTTTGGGATACACGCGTCTCTGCTTGTTGCTTTTGGGAGGACTCCTTGTCCTATCCAGTTGTCGTTCGCACAATGCTGCCTTGTTGGATGCGGTCGAGCGGCAGGAGGTGGGCAATGTGAAACGCCTGCTTGATGGCGGAGCAAAGGCAGATGTCCTTCCCGAGGGCGGTTCCATGTTCCCGATCGAATCGGCCGCCAAAGGCGGAAATCCGGCGATCGTGAGGCTGTTGTTGGAGGCTGGCGCATTGCCCGATGCTGCAAAAGGAGACAAGTCTCCGCTGTGGTGGGCCATGCTCAACGGCCATCAGGAAGCCGCAGTCTTGCTCCTCGACGCGAATGCAAAGTTTGACGGTCCTGCCATCGACGGGATTTCGCCGTTTTACTTTGCTGTGATGCAAGACTATACCGAGCTGGTTACCAAAATGATCGCACGTGATGCGGATGTCTACGCGCCCGGTCCGCAAGGAACACCGCTGCATGAAGCTGCCGAAAATGGAAATCTACCGCTCGTGCGACTGCTCGTTGCGACAGGCGCGGAACCCAATCGCATCAATGACTTGGGCGAGTCGCCGATTTTTCTCGCCGTGGCAAGTGCGCATTGGGAGGTCGTCGAATGGATGGCGGCTCACGGCGCCAACATCAATGCGACCAACAATTTGGGGCAAACCGTTCTGCACCAATGCGCTGCAAAATCCGATTCGATGGCAATTATCAAGCTTTGTGTCTTGAAGGCAGATCCCGAAATCCAGAATTTTGTGGGCGAATGCCCGCTGCACGTCGCAGCTGCCAAGGGGAACCTTCCGGCCGCGCGCGCCCTCATTGAAGACTGCCACGCCGACCTCAATCCCCGCGATCACCACGATCTCAGCCCCGCCGGGCTCGCCTACCGTGAAGGCCAATCCGCCATGGTAGAATTCCTAACGGAAAGAGGAGGAAGACTTCGGTGAATGAAAATGAGAAAGTTAAAAACTCAATTCCTAACCTGATTCTCAATTCTCAATTCTCAATTCTCCATTCTCAATTCCCCATTCCCCATTCTCATCATTTCTTGATAAATTCTGAAAACCAGTTTCCTGAGTCCTTGATGCGGCGTTGCTGGGTTTTGTAATCGACGTGAACCAAGCCAAATCTTGGCATATAGCCTTCTGCCCATTCGAAGTTGTCCATGAAGCTCCAGACGAAATAGCCAGCGACATTGACGCCTTCTTGCTTGGCTTTCAGGACTTGGGCAAGATAATCCTTGAGAAATTGGATGCGCCGCGGGTCGTGAATGTGGTCGCCGTCGACTTTATCGGGAAATGCGACACCGTTTTCTGTGACGATGATTTTTTTCACGGTCGGCATGGCGGCGAAGCGTTTCAGCAACGTGTAGATGCCTTCGGGATAAACTTCCCAGCCCATGTCGGTGAGGTCCTCTTTTGCGACGCCAAACTTGACGGGCTTGACGACATTGGCCCGGATGAAGGGAATTAGCGAGGATTTGACGACTTGGCGGGTGTAATACTGCAGACCGATGAAGTCATATTCGAAGGCCAATTTTTCCGCATCGCCCGGCTCCATGTGTTTGTGAATGCTGCGAATCAGGGGCAAATCCTCCGTCGGATAACCCAATCCGCATGCCGGATCGATGAAAATGCGGTTGATCAAGGCATCGACACGTTTGGCGGCCTCGATATGTTTGGGCTTGTCTTCCTTGGGATGGATCGGGCTCGCGCTGATGGTCGTGCCCACGTGGGCATTGGGCACATTGGCGCGAATGATGCGGCCGCCTTCGGACTGACACATGGCGGCATGGTGGCAGGCGCGCACAAATGCACGGATGCTCCTGCGCCCTGGCGCATGAATGCCCAACAAATAGCCCAAACTCGTGAATGCCAACGGCTCATTCAGCACCATCCAGTCCTTGACGCGGTCACCTAACCTGCGCGTCATCAAGTCGGTGTATTCGGCAAAATGGCCCAGAATGTCGCGATTGACCCATCCGCCTTTGTCTTCCAACGCTTGCGGCAAATCCCAATGGTAGAGCGTCATCCACGGTTTTACACCCAATTCAAGGGCCTTGTCCACCATGCGCTCATAGAAGTCGATTCCTTTTTCATTGGGCGTGCCTTTTCCTTCTGGCAAAACCCGTGACCAAGCGATCGAGCACCGGAAATTCTGAAGGCCCATTTGCTGCATCAGCGCGATGTCTTCGGGATAACGGTGGTAAACATCGCAGGCATCGTCGCCATTTTCACCGGTTTTGATCTTCCCTTTTTTGTGGCTGAAGGTGTCCCATACCGAAGGGCCTTTGCCGTCTTGGTTCCAAGCGCCTTCGATTTGGTAGGCCGCTGTGGCTGCACCCCAAAGGAAATCCTCCCCGAAGTCGCTGCCCAACATTTCTTGTTCAGCACTCCAGTTCAAGGCTTTACCTTGGCCTGCCAACAATCCCGCGCCGACTAATCCGGCGATTTTGAGCCATTCTTTGCGATCCATGCTCCAAAATAGTGATTTTGTCCAGACGGGCGACGATTTCGAAGTGCATTCATTCTTAAATGGTGATCCTTTGACGCAAACGGCGATTCTTACCGAATTTGCTGCAAAACGACCTGCAATTTTGTATTTTAGCCAGCATGAAACGGTCGGAATTCCTCAAAGCTTTGGGCCTTACCGGTGTAGGCATCCTTGGATTGCGTCATTGGATCGAAGCAGCATCGAGTTTGCCGCCAACCGAAGGGCTGATGCCCGCCTTGTTTGTAGGTCATGGCAGCCCGATGAACATTGTCGCCGACAATGATTTCACACGCGCACTTCGGGCTTTGGGTCCGAAATTGCCGCGTCCTAAAGCTATTTTGGTCATTTCTGCGCATTGGTTGACCCGCGGTAGTTTTGTCACAACCAGCACAAAACCTGCAACCATCCATGATTTTTTTGGATACCCCGACGAATTGTACAAAGTGAGCTATCCAGCGTCAGGTTCACCGGCATTTGCCAAGGTAGTTTGCGATGCCATCGTGAAATTTGACCCGATGGTGGACCAGGATCGTGGTTTGGACCATGGTGCTTATTCCGTTTTGATGCATCTTTTCCCGAATGCCGATATTCCAGTGCTGCAACTAAGCATCGACCGCGCAAGAAGTCTGGAGGAAGTTTACCGCATCGGAAAGCTGCTGCAACCCCTCCGCGCCAAGGGTATTTTGGTGATCGGAAGTGGCAACATTACCCACAATCTGGGTCTGATGGCCAAGGAAGAAGATGCCGTCGTCCCGGAATGGGCAGAAGAGTTTGACATTCGTGTCAAAAATTTTCTGGAAAGACAAGACGACAAAGCCTTGATCAACTATTCCAATTGGGGCAAAGTCTCCGAATTGGCGCATCCTAGCAACGACCATTTTTTGCCTTTGCTGTATGCGATTGCTATGCGCGGAGAATCCGATTCACTCAATTTTTTCCACGAAGGATTCAGCTACGGCACATTGAGTATGCGAAGTTTCCAAATCGGATAAGAATTTATTGCTGAAAATCAGTGCTTTCCCAAGGCTTCGGCCTTCATTTTGGCCTCATGCTCTTCCTTGAAAAAGCTATGTTTGTCGTAGTGCTTTTCGACATTTTCCGGCACGCCTTCAGACTGGTAATCGGCGAGGGTGCGGCGCGGAACGGTAATGGTGACCTTGTTTCCGTTGGGAGCAGTGCCCCGAACGCGTAGGCGGTCTCCATCCTCCAAAATCGACCTGACATAGACCTTGGAGCCCTTGCGCAGTCCGCGGGCATTGCGCGCACGGGCGACAATTCCGTAACCGGTGATGGCAAAGGTTGGCTTTTCGGAGCCTTCGGATGGCGCAGCGGTTTTGCTGGCAGCCGGACTTTTGGAGCTTGGCGCAGGCTTGGAACTTGAAGCGGGTTTGGACGCTGGCTTCGGACTGCTTTCGTTTTGTTCCTTTTTGAACAGAAACGGAAAAATTTTCTTGAGAAAAGACATTCTAATTAATGCTTTATGTATCGAACCCCAGAGCGGCACGTTTGTACGATGCGCTTCGGGGAGTGACAGATTCAAAATGTTGCCAAAATCGGCGGGGTCGAAAACAGGGGAAAGCAAGTTTGCATTCAGGCCTCCGACTTCGAGCCAAATTTAGGGAAATTCGGAAAAGGAAAAAATTGCTGAAAAGAACAATTGCCCCGCATATCATGGCACCGTTCAGCGTCATGTCATGCAGGGCATTGATCTGTGATTCTTTCCTGGCTGCTGCCTGCAAATTTTCCTAGGACAATCAGGGGAAAACAATGTGAAATTAACCACAAAAGAACTTCAGGCAGCAGCCAGAAAAGTTGGTTTCGACCTTAATCGAGCGTTTTGAGGGCAGTCAAATATTCATCAAAGCGAGTTTCTTCCATCGTGACCTGCACGATTTTGTCGCCGTCATCATTGGGGAGACGCGTCATGCCGAGGTAGGGCATGGCATTCTTGAATCCGATCACTACGATCCATCCATCCATTTTTTCCGGAACCCGGCCAAAACGATGAAGCTGTCCCGTGGTAGGCTTGCCGGCCATGATCGAATTGATATCTGTGAAGGCGATGAAGGCGCGGGTGCTTTCATAAGCGACACGGCCCGTCAACCTGACCTTGATTTCGCGGTGATTGTTCCCAGCGAATTCGTTGGCAGCAACCTTGTTCAATGCATTCCAACCCAATTCCTGGATCAGATATCCTGAGATCAATTCAGTTCCGGCTTTCTGGAACTTGCCTTTGCGGAGGCCTTGGAAATACTTGTTTTTCCCGTTGTGGCCAAGGATGAGGTTGTCTTCCAAAGAGCTCACAAAGACTTGCCGCAACTTCGCAATGCGAATCAACCGTTCGGTTTCCTCTTTGCTGACGCTGCGGTAAAGGAGTTGCCGCCTTGCATCTGCCTTTGTGAGATCGACTCCGAAATCATTGTAGTTTTCGGTCGTGGTGAGCATTTGCTGGGCAAACGTGTTGAAGTAGGCAATCTCTGCATCCTGGCTTTTGCGGCCTTTTGCATCGACAACGAGTTGATTGGCAACCATTTGGTCCACTTTCCAAAGCTCCTTGTCCAAGTTGTCCAAGTACGTTGCCAATCCGGCTTCATAGTAACCCATGTCGCGCATCACGCGCATCCGCTGCCTGAATTCGCGGGTAGAAACCCAGGAGTTGGAGAATTCCGGATAGGTTGCCAATTGGTTGAGGAGCACATTCCAGTACTTTTCGCCATCGCAATCGCACCAGAATTCGTCGAGATACAGATTTTCCAACGGCATCAAGATCATTTTCTTTTGCCTGCCTCCGACCGGCGCCAAGCTGATCTCACCCTTGTCGTTGCTGTTGCCGTGGTACAACTGCATGTCATGGGTTTCGACATTGCGATTGGGCGCAAACTCTACATAGATGTCTTTTCCAGGGGCCAATTTGAGGCGACGACCTGCAGCGGTGGCATCGATGTACACCGCTCCGCCAGCAACCAATTGTTGTCCGTTGGAAAAAGTCGTCAGATTGGAATTCAAATAATCCGAGCGGTTGTAGACTTCCTTCAATTCGACTTGAACCGTTTGCGTCACCGATTCACCGCTCGCTGCATCGACAAAAGCGTTGCGTGGAATGTGCAACAATGTGCCTTTGGGGCATTGCAGCAGGTGGTCATTGTTGGGCTCAAGCTGATAAAATCCACTTTGGGTGGCGGTCTGCGAATAAAGTTCCCGCAGTGGGAACGGATCCATTTCACGCACCGGAATTTCGAATGCCGGCGTGGTGACCGTCAAGCCAACATCGTTGGAGGCGGTAGGGTAATCAGGGTACTTGGAACCCTTGACCGGAGTTTTCCGGGTTGGAATCCAGCCATTTTGAGTGGTCAGACCCTGATTTCCCTTACCTGTGCCTAATTCTCCTGTGGGCAGAAGATTCAATTCAGAATTACCGTCTCCGAGCAGACTAGATAAGTTTTCATCGGCGGGCGCCTCCGTTTCGGGATAGTCGCCGGCATCGCCGCCAAGGGCAGGAGTGCTACCGATTGTATTTTCATGGACTTGCGGATTGGGCAAGCCGGAATTTTCACTGGAAAATGGGCTGAATATCAGGAGGATTGCAGTCGTGAGCACGGCAAGGGCACCCAAGCCATAGAAGCCGTAGCGGAAAATTTTTCCCGGGCTTGTCGGGCCGGGAACTGGATTGGCCGGGAAGTTGGCTTGCAGCTTGGCGATCATCTCGGCCTCCTTGGCTGCCGAAGGCGTGATCTTGGGCGGTTGTGCCAGCACGGAGTTGGTCGCCATTTCCATCAGGCCTTCGCCATCCGGACTAGCGACATCATGCTCCGCGAGGTAGCGCCTCAGGATTTCGTCAAGAGCATCGTGTGCGTTATTTTTTCCTTGGAAGTCCATTTCGCGTTTCAATCCTGACCGACGGAGGTGAGTGCCTCCTCGACCAGCTTTTCCAATTTTGTTTTAGCCCGTTGATGGTAGACCTTCAACTGCTCGGCAGGCTTGTGCACATACCTTGCAATCTCGGTGTAGGGCATGTCTTGGCTGCGCAACAGGAGCAATACACGCTCCCAATCGGGCAATTTCGCAAGGCAAGCATCCAAAATCTGCATCAGCGAGTCTCCCGCAGTATCCGGTTCACGGAAGGCATCCATCGAGGCCTCCACCATCAGCTCCTGCACTTTCCGTTCCGTCTGCATCAAAGGATCACTTTTGGAAGCCTCGAAGTTCTGCTCATTGAATGTGCTGAAACTGAGCTTCTCTTCCCGCTTCTTGTTGTCGCGGTAATGCCGACGGAGGTTGTTGCAAAAGATCGTGAACAGAAAACTGCCAAATTTTTTCTCCGAGTTGAATTCGTAGCTGTCGATTTTCTCTACGGTCTTGTACAAAGTCTCGTAGATCATGTCCCAAGCTGTGTCTTCGTCGAGGTGCCAAGAACTCAAAGCATAGGAATATAGTTTACGTCCATACCGCTCATACAAGATCTGCACGGCCTTTCCGCGCTGTGCTCTCAGCAACTCGTATGTGGGGGTGTCCTGCGCTTTTTGCATCCTGATTCTCACTCAGAAACTGATAAATCTAAAACAATTTGGTAACAACGCGTAGGGTGGATACGGCGACAACTTGTATTGGTTGTTGATTTGTTGGGGAATGCTCCAATTTTTCGACGAAATGATTACTGGGTGATGATTTTGTTGCGGAAATGCCCATTGGTGGCGCATTTTCTAATCGAATTCATATTTGAGGACTTCAATGAGGGCCATCCTGATCAGTTTTTGGGAATGAAGTTGTATATTTGCTTATCATGGCACTAGAAATAAGAAGAACCCCAGTGTTGACGGGAGAATCGGCGAAGCGCTTTCTCAAGGAGATTAAGACTGTCAAGGCCAAATTCTCCAAAAGGAAGATTGAAGCAATGATGGCGCAGACGGCCCAAATGCGAAAAAATGCAAAATTTTAGAGATGATCGATCTCGCACTGGACTGCGAATGGCACAAACTAACGCCGTCAAATCCGATTTCTGAGTTTGATTGTGGGAACGAAGACCTGAACGACTTCTTTCGTTCCGATGCTTTGCAGTACGCGGAGCAACTCCTAGGTAGCACTTATTATTTTTCGACCAAGTCCGGAGGTGAAATCGTTTGTGCCTACACGCTTTCAAATGACAGTATCAAAACCTATGACTTGCCCAACAATCGAAAAAGGAAAATCCGTGATGGAATTCCTAGAGAAAAGCATATTCGATCATTCCCAGCGACATTGATCGGACGATTGGGGGTCAGCAATAAATTTAAAGCTTCGGGTATAGGTTCGCAGCTCATGATGGTAATCAAGATAAACTGCATACAGGAAGACGGGGACCGTTGTAGATTTCTAGTCGTTGATGCTTACAACGAAGCTCAAGTCCTCCGATACTACGAAAAGAATGATTTCAAATTTCTTTTCAGCTCCGAAGATCAAGAGAAGGAATACCACCAAATGGATGGAAGTCAAATTTTAAGAACAAGGTTCATGTATTTCGACTTGCTAGCCTTGCGCTAGTTGCCGCAAAATCATCAAACTTGTCCTAATTGAAATTTCCTCGAGAGCCACCCCCTCGAACTGCTCCTCGCCCTCGCTCTCACGCTCCCTCTCACACTGTTATTCCACCCATTCTGCCAAGAACACATTCGTGTCGTGGCCGCCGCCGTTGAAACGGTTGCTGGAAAATGCGACGTACTTGCCGTCAGGGGAGAAGATCGGAAATGCATCAAACGTACCGTCGAATGAGATTTGCTCCAGCCCAGTTCCGTCCACATTGATCAGGAAAAGGTTGAACTGACGGCCTTTTTCGCCTTTGTGGTTGCTGGCGAAGATAATTTTCTCGCCAGAAGGGTGCCAGCTCGGGGCCCAGTTGGCCTTGCCGATATTGGTCACTTGCTTCACATCGGATCCATCGGCATTCGCAACGAATACTTCCAATGCGCCCGGCTCGACCAAGCCTTTTTTCAGCAAGTCTTTGTAGCTCTTTTGATCTTCAGGCGTCGTAGGACGCGAGGCGCGCCAGACCAACTTCTTGCTGTCAGGGGAGAAGAAGGCACCGCCATCATAGCCCAACGTATTGGTGATCTGCGCCGGATTGCTGCCATCGATGTTCATCGTCCAAAGTTCGAGGTCGCCGCTGCGCGTCGAAGTGAACACGATTTTTGTTCCGTCAGGTGAAACGGTGCCTTCGGCATCGTAACCCTTTGTGTTGGTGAGCTGACGGTTGAAATTGCCTTTCAAGTCGGCAACAAAAATGTCATAGGTGTCATACACCGGCCAGACATATTTGCCATCGACCTTGCGCTCAGGCGTTGGTGGACAGGTGTCGGCGGCCAAATGTGTCGAGGCATACAGGATTTCCTTGTCGCCGGGCATGAAGTAGGCACAGGTGGTACGGCCTTTTCCTGTGCTGATGCGCTGAGGCACGGCACCGACGGTTCCTGCAATCGGCATCATGAAAATTTGATCGCATTTGGCATCCCATTCGGCAAAATCGCTTTGGAAGGAGAGCATTTTGCTGTCGAAGCTGAAATAAGCCTCGGCGTTGTTGCCGCCCTTGGTCAATCGGCGCACATTTTTGAAGTGGCGCTCGCTTTCATAGCGCAGGGTATCCGGAATGCTGTCCACCTTGGTGGAGTCCTGACCTTCGCCATTTCCCTGTTTTGCGGTTTCGTTGCAGCTTGTTGCCAACAAGGCCGCCATCAATACGAGAAGCGCGGCGCCGGATTTCATTACAATTTTCATTTTCAAAATGCAGATATCAAATGCGGCGCAAAGGTAGGAAATTTCGTGGGTGGGAAATGCAACGAATGGAAATTCTCTTATTTAATCAACCTGAAGTCAAAAGGAATGGTAACCCAGCACCAAACGGGCTTCCCACTTCGCATGCCTGGAGTGCATTTTAGGTTTGGGATTTGCGAGGTGACTGCGCGGCTCAAAATAGGATGTGGATCGCTATACAGCGAATGCCGATTGTAATTTCCTTGCCGGTCCAGCAAAATTCTTACCACAACCTTGCCTTCAAGTTCCTGATCCTTCGCTTTTTTCGGGTAACCGATTTGTCCCTTGATCTCATTCAGGTTGAGCGGGACGGGCTCCTTGTCCAGCAGCACAAAATCATTTATGCCCGGTATGGAATCGTCACTCTCCACTTCCGATTCCTCCCTCTCAATGACTTCCACGTCCTCTGCAGAAAAGTCAAGCGGAGGTGGTGCCTCCCCTGGTTGAATCTCAATCAATTGGGACAGGTCGTCCTCCTTGGATTCAGTTTGTTTCTCAGCAGGTGAGCAAGATGACATCCAAATCACCATGGGCGCGAACACGAGGATTGAATTCAAGAACTTTCGGGTCATCGGCGGATCAAATTTAGCGGTGGTTGGAACGGCTTTCTTTTTTACCTTGCAATGTAGAAAAAAGTCCGACGTCTGATGCCGCAATCACTTCCCCAATTTCAGCTTGAGACCCGTGCAAGTGCGCGAGGGCCAGAGGTTTGGGATGGCATCCGGAAGCAATGGCTCGTCTTGACCCACGAAGAGCAAGTTCGACAATGCCTGATTCAATTTCTGACCACCGTTTGTGGTGTTCCCAAGGGACTCATCAGCCTTGAAAAGGGCTTGAATTACGACCGCCGGCGCAAGCGCTACGACTTACTTGTTTATGACCGTTCCGGCAAGCCTTTTATATTATGTGAATGCAAGGAGCCGCGTGTACCCATCGACGATGCCGTGGTGCAACAGATTTCCGTGTACAACCACAAGATCGGCGCACGCATTCTCATCCTGACGAATGGGCCGCAACTGTTGGCTTTTGCGCAAACGCAACCCGGAAAATGGACTGGATTAACCTTGCCCGATCCGGATTTGCCCGGTGGAGAAGCATGGTTTGGGGAAGCAGAACGGTTATTGTCCTGAAATTCAGCTTTCAGCAGAGATGGCAGCTGCAAGGATTCGCAGGCCATCCCGCAATTCATCCTCCGAAATCACCAACGGCGGCGCAATCCGAATGGCGGTATTGCAATGCAAAAACCAATCGGTGATCACGCCATGCTCCAAACACCGCGCAATCACACGCAAGACGCGATCAAATTCGCCGACCTCGGCAGCATAGAGCAAGCCTTTTCCACGTAATTCCAACACGCCGGGCACATTCAATTCTTGCTGAATGATCGTTTCCAAACTTGCCACCCGCTCGACCAAGCGTTCGTCCAAAATCTTGTTCAGAACCGCCAAGGCGGCCGCGCAATTCACCGGATGTCCCCCGAATGTCGTGATATGCCCCAAAACGGGATCGTGCGTGAGCACCTGCAAAACCTCCTGACGCGAAACAAAAGCGCCGATCGGCATGCCGCCGCCCATTCCCTTGGCCATCAGCAAGATATCGGGAATTACACCCAAGCCCTGAAAGGCAAACAAGTCCCCTGTCCGGCCAAATCCGGTTTGGATTTCGTCAAAAATGAGGAGCGTGCCTGTGATGTCGCAGCGCGTGCGGAGGGCGTACAGCCAATTGCGCGTGCCCAAGCGTACGCCCGCCTCGCCTTGGATCGGCTCGACGATCACGGCGGCCACGCCTTCATGGATCGCGTCAATCGCAGCGTGCGAGCCAAATTCGACGAAGGTCACCCCGGGCAGAAAAGGGCCGTAGCCTTCCTTGAGGCCGGGAGCACCAGTGACGGAAAGCGCGCCATGAGTCGAACCGTGGTAGCTGTTGTGGAAAGCGATGATTTCGGAGCGGCCGGTGAATTTTTTGGCGAGTTTGAGGGCACCTTCGACGGCTTCGGAGCCGCTGTTGACAAAGTAAACATTGTCGAGGGTCGGGCCGAGTTGGTCTGCGAGCAGCGTGGCAAGTGCCACTTGCGGTGTCAGGACAAATTCGCCATAGACCATCGTGTGCATGTAGCGCGCCGCCTGCGCTTGCACGGCCGCGACCACTTCAGGCGCACAGTGGCCGACATTGCTCACGCCGATTCCCGAAATCAGGTCGAGGTAGCGTTTGCCGTCGGGTGCATAAAGGAAGCAGCCTTCGGCGCGGGCAACCTCGACGAGCATCGGCGCTTGGGAAGTTTGAGCGACGTGGCGCAGGAAAAGCTGACGTTGGTCCATGGATCAGGCGTTTTCGGCGGCGACCAATTTGATTTTTTTGACCATCGAGGCAAGCCCATTCGATCGGGTCGGACTGAGATTTTGCGACAAACCGATCTTATCGAGGAAATAGAGATTCGCCGTTGCAATTTCTGCTACCGGTTGATCCTGGAAAATGCGCAAGAGCAAGGAAATCAATCCTTTGGGAATCATGGCGTCGCTGTCGCCGTCAAAATGCATTCGACCGTCATTCAAAGAATAATGCAGCCAAACCTGACTTTGGCATCCACGCACCTTGTGGTCTTCGTCCCGAAACTGCTCGGGGTAGGCGGGAAGATCCTTGCCAAGGGCAATGATGTATTCGTATTTGTCATCCCAATCACCGAGGAATTCAAACTCGCCAATGATCTCTTCTTGTATCTCTTGAATGGTCATGCCACCGATTTTGGTGCAAAGGTAGGGGAAATGCGGGTTTGGGAGGGATTACCATTGCACTTTGCCTTTGTCGTCTTTGGGGAACAGCTTTGCCAAATGGAATCGCTCCAAAGAATCACGGGTACCTTTGAGAAACCGATTGCCATCGACCATTACTTTCTCCAGTTTGGGAAGTTTCCAAAGTTCATCCGGTAGGTGGCTCAATTGGCAATTGCTAAGGCCGAGGTATGTGAGTTCTTTCAGGTCTTTGATGTTTGTTGGAATCGAGACAATTTCATTTCTACTCAGTTCCAAATAAGTGAGATTGACCATCTTCCAAATGGGCATTGGGAAGGATTTTAAGCCTTCTCGATGTCCATGAATTTCCAAAATCTTATTGGGATAAGGATGTTCGCAGGCCTCTTTGACATTTTGGAATACCGTTTTCAAACTGTCTTCGACTTCCGGCTCGGGATCGCCTTGGTCAAGAGAAAACCTAAAGGGAATTGTGATCCAACACTTCACCGGCTTTCCAGCTTGAATCCCAGGATCACACTGCAATCGTTGGATTTCTCTCGCAACTGCCTTCAGCAATGCAGGATGACCTTCTTTCAGTGCAACGTGCCTGACATAATTTCCTTCTTCATCGATGAGGATTCTGAGTTCTACGGTCCCTTCGATTTCCGCTTCCTTTGCCATGGCGGGATAACCTATTGACTGCCGAATTTCGTCAAGATTGTCTGGCCAAGGCTCCTTTTCCAGCAATTGAGGCTTGAACGGGTCGGGTTCGGGGCCCGACTGATCTGTGCTGAGGCTGTCACATCCGCAGAGCAAAAGAAGAAGGAAAATTGCGAGTATGTTGACTTTCATGGTCTTATGTGAGGAGCTTGAGAGGAGTTGCCTTTCACCATTGCACTTTGCCTTTGTCGTCTTTGGGGAACAACAGTTCACCATGTGACTTGACCATTGATTTCTGCAGGCTTTTGGGGAACAGGTTTCCATCAACCATTATTTTTTCCAACCGCTGCATTCCCAATACTTCGTCGGGTAAGTGCGTAAGTTGGTTCCTGGAGAGGCCCAAGTACCATAAACTATGGAATTGGGCAATCTCCACGGGAATTGTTGTCAATTGATTATCACCAAGTTCAAGTCGGCGCAAATTCGGAAAATTCAGCACCTCCATCGGGAATTCTGTAAGTTTTTTTCCGTGTAGGAAAAGCTCCTTCACATTGGCAGGATCTGCCAAAAGTGCTTCATCGAGACTATGAAACGAGGTTTTGGCAATATCCTCAGCAACTCTTTTCAAATTCTTGGGTTCCACCGTTTCCACTGCATCCGAAGGCAAGAGTTTGAAATCAAAAGGAATTGTGACCCAAACCTTGATGGGCTTTCCGTATTGAATTCCTGGTTTGAACTTCAAGAATGCAATTTTGGATTCGACGGCTTGGGTCAAGATCGGATGCGGATTCTTGATAATAATGTGCTTCACGTAATTGCCCTTTGTGTCAATTTGCACTCTTATGATCACTTTCCCCTGAATTTCTGAGGCTTTTGCATCGGGTGGATACCCGATCATCCTCGTAAGCTCATTCATATTGATAGGCTCGGGTTCCCTTTCTAAGAGAACAAATTCATTAGGACCGATCTCGCGCGGTTCATTAACCTGACAAAAGCTCCAAGTTGGAAGCCACAAAAGTCCACAAAAAATTAAATAGCGAATGACGTTTGGATGTAGCATGACATTGGTTTTGAATTCAATACCAAGTTAATGTTTTCATCCAATTTTTCAAAACCTCGATGAATTTCTGGATTTCGGATGTAAGCCAAACATCGGAGTTACCTCACCGTCTTTATTTATTCATATCCAAACTTAAACGGAATTGTCACCCAGGACTTGACCGCTTTGCCTTCTATCAAGGCGGGCGTGAAACGGATAAGGTGCAAGACGGGTTCGACAGCTTCAGTGCACATCGGATGCGCTGTTTTGAGGATAATATGCTTCATATATTTGCCGTTTTCATCCATCAGAAGGCGCACGATGACTTTGCCTTCGATGCAAGCTTGCGGATGCCGAATGAGTTGCTTGACCGAATCAAGGTTCAGTGGGACAGGTTCCCTTTCAAACAGGATAAATTCTTGTGGTCCCGGCGTCTTGTCTTCTTTGACCTGCGCCAAACCTTTTTCCGCACAGATTCCAACCAAAAAGAAACACAAAAGCGTAATTCGTCGCATGCTGATCATTTTCCAGCATCAACGAAAGGGAACCCTAAAAAAGTATGGGTTTTGGGGCGAAGCGTGGAAAATCAATCCGTCAGCAACTCGATATGCTCAAGGTTTTCTCTTGCCTTGTCGATCGCAGCCTTAGGGATGTCGTTGTTGCTGATGTCCAAGGCACGCAAAGACTTCATTTTCTTGAGAAAACCGGGAACAGCCTTGATTTGGTTGCCGTTCATCTCGATTTCCGCGAGGGCAGGCAGCTTGGCCAAGACGCTCGGAATTTCGGTGAAATTGTTGTCGTCCAAAATGATCTTGGTCAAGCTCGTCAACCTTGAAATCCTTGGATCCAGGGTGTTGAGCTTCTGACCGCTGAGGTCCAGCGTTTCCACGACTTCGGTGGTCGTCAAGGCTTCGTCGAGGGAGGTGAATACCTTGGTACTGTTACCTGCATCAAACACAATCGGCAACATCACAATCGACTTGATCGGTTTGCCCTCCTTTTTTGCCGGGGTGAATTTCAGTTCGGGGATATGGGCTGAAACGGCGTCGCTGAGCAACTGAGAGGGAGATTCCGTGATTTGGTGAGATTCGACCTTGCCGTTGGGGCCGACGGTGATCTTTGCGATGACCTTGCCGGATGCACCTGCGCGCTTGGCTTCGAGCGGAAATCCGATCTTTTGTTGGACCGCCTCGCAATTCAAGCATTCGGGGGGCGTTTCGGTCTGGGCCTTGACCTGTGTCGAAACAAGAAGGAATGCGGCAAACAAAAGGCTGAAAATCGTTTTCATAGACGACAAAGATAGTGCTTTTGGAAAATTTACATTTCCCGAATGCAAGAACCGTACCATCCTGCCGTTAGATTTTGGCCACGAAGACACAAAGGCACAAAGTCAAGCGATATTTCTTCGTGTCTTCGTGCCTTGGTGGCCAAATTTTCAGCATGCAATTTTACAGCAACTCATTCGCCAGATTGGCCAATTCGGAGCGCTCCCCGCGTTGCAGCGTCACATGTGCTGCCAGCGGATGGTCCTTGATTTTGTCGACCAGGTAGCTGAGGCCATTGGATTCGGAGTCGAGATAAGGCGTATCAATCTGCCGCACGTCGCCCGTGAAGATGATCTTCGTCTCTTCGCCAGCCCGCGTGATGATCGTCTTGACCTCATGCGGCGTGAGGTTTTGGGCTTCGTCGACGATGAAAATGATACGGGAGAGGCTGCGGCCGCGAATGTAAGCCAGTGGCGTGATCAGCAATTTTTCGCTTTCCACCATTTCCGTAATCGTCTTTTGCTCAGGGCTCGCATCCTTGAATTGGCTCTGAATGAACTTCAGATTGTCCCAAAGCGGCTGCATATAAGGATCGAGCTTGCTTTTGATGTCGCCCGGCAAGTAGCCGATGTCCTTGTTGCTGAGCGGCACCACGGGGCGTGCCATGTAAATTTGCCGGAATTCGCGGCGACGCTCCATCGCACCCGCGAGGGCGAGCAGGGTCTTGCCCGTGCCGGCCACGCCCATGAGCGAGACCAAACGCACATTCGGATTCAGGACCGCGTGCAAGGCAAAGGCCTGCTCTGCATTCCGGGGCGTGATGCCATATGCTGAACGCTTTTCAACCTTCTCGATCAATTTGCTGATCGGATTGTAGAATGCCAACACCGAACTTTTCCCATTTTTCAGGATGAAATAATGGTTGGAGCGCACGTTCGAGAGGCCCAATTCGCTGGGATCAATGCCGTCGGTGCGGTAGATTTTGTCGATCAATTCGTGGTTCAGGCCTTCCATCAAACTGAAGCCATTGTCCAGCTTTTCGATGTCTTTGACCTTGCCCGTGGTATAATCCTCCGAATGCAAGCCTACCGATTTGGCTTTGAGCCGCAGGTTGATGTCTTTGGTCACCATCACCACCTTGCGATGGGGATGCTCTTTTTGCATCGCCAAGGCGGAGTTCAGGATCCGGTGGTCGGCTTTTTGCTCGCCAAACACTTCGTTCGCATCAAAATGACCTTCGCGGCCCATGGCGACCATAAATTTTCCGTGAGAATCCCCATTGATCTCCGTCCATTGGTTCATCAAATCCTTGCCCGACAGATCGTCCAAAATGCGGATGAATCCCCGCGCTTCGTAGTTGATCATGTCGTTGCCCTTCTTGAAGTTGTCCAATTCCTCAAGGACGGTGATCGGAATCACGACATCGTGTTCCTGAAAGCAGTTGATCGCATTGTGGTCGTAAAGGATCACCGAGGTGTCCAGCACGAAAATTTTGCGGTCCTTACTCGATTTGACTTTTGCACGAGCGTTACGTTTTGGGGTGGTGTTCCCGGCTGATTCTTGGGTTTGGAACATAGATACCTTCATTAACGTGTGTGATAACCAAATCTATCCATGTGTAATGCCAATCAGGAGCAAACTTTCTTCACAGGCTGGGGAGAAGTCGCATTCGAATGACCACTTTACAGAATGGCATACCTTGGAATCGTAGTCTACACACCGGAATACGTTCCCAGGCGGAAAATGAATGCCGGATGTAAGAAAAGTGCTGATAGAATAAAACATGTATATACATGTATTGTTATCACCTATATTTGCGGACGGATCCGATGGATCATCCCAACTCGATTAAAGCACAATGTATATTCTCAAAAACAAGATGAAGAAGATTTCCTACCTGTTCGTTTTCGCCATGGCAGCGCTCTTTTTGGCTGTTCCAATGACCTCCAAGGCTCAAGTATGGGCAAGCGATGGGGTACACTCCACTGTGATGTACACCGTCAAGCACGTCGTCACACCGATGTTGGGTGTCTTCAAGAAGTTCAACATTGAGATAACCTTCGACCCTACAAAGCCGCTAGAAACCAAAATCAATGGTACGCTGGATGCAAGTTCTGTGGTGATGGGCATGGATAAATTGGAAGGTCATTTGAGAAGCCCAGACTTCTTTGATGTCGCCAAATACCCGGAGTGGTCATTCCAATCCACTGGCATCACCGTCAACAAAAAGGTAAAATCCAAAAATGGCTACTTTGCTGCCGGCAAATTGACGGTACGCGGTGTGACAAAAGACGTGGTAATCCCATTCGAATTTTTGGGCAGTAAAGAAGACCCACGCGGAGCCACCGCAGGGTTTGCCGCTGAATTCACCATCAACCGTGTGGACTACGGCGTGGGCCAGCCAGACGGCGGCGGTATGGTGAGCAACGATGTCAAGATCAATGTCATGCTTGAGATGCATCCTAAGAAATAAAATAGCGAATTGAAAACAGGAGTTCCCGTCTTGGTGAAAGCTGAGACGGGAATTTTCTTTGTATCCATCTGGACAACTTTTTCAGCAACAAACCGCGCCAATCCAGAAATTGGCTTCATGAAAATCTTGCATACAGCAGACTGGCACTTGGGCAAGCGCCTCGACCGCTTTGACCGGTTGCCCGAGCAGCGGCAGGTGATGGACGAAATTTGCCGCATCGCCGATGCCGAAAATGTTGACGTCGTCCTCGTTGCCGGAGATCTTTACGATACCTTCAATCCTCCGATCGAGGCGACCGAATTGTTTTACCAGACCTTGAAGCGCCTCGCCAATGGCGGAAAACGGCCTGTGATCGCCATCGCCGGCAACCACGATTCGCCAGACCGCATCGAGGCACCCGACCCACTCGCCCGTGAATGCGGCATCATTCTGGCAGGATTTCCGCATTCGGAAGTGCGCCCATTCCAACTCGAATCCGGTCTTGCGGTCACCCATAGCGAACCGGGCTTCCTCACGCTCACTGTGCCTGGAATCGGCTATCCGCTGCGGCTCCTGCTCACGCCCTACGCCAACGAAGGCCGTCTCCGCAAAGATCTCGGCGCAGAAAGGCCTGAAGCCCAGATGCGTGAATTGCTCGAGGCGCATTGGAAGGAACTCGCCTACCGGCATTGCAATGACCAAGGCGTGAACCTGCTCGTGGCGCATTTGCTGGTAATGTCGCAAGGAGACGAGGTTCCCGACGAGAATACTGCCGAGGAAAAATCCATGGGTCCGACCTCGATGGTGTACACCCAAAACTTGCCCGAAGGCATCCAATATGCTGCCTTGGGCCATATCCATGGCTATTGCAACATGCCCGGCGGGCCTTGTCCTGCTGTTTATTCGTCGAGTCCGCTCACATTTTCTTTTCCGACGCGTGGTCAAAATGCTGCACCAAGGTCCAAAAATGTCGTGATCGTCGAAGTCATGCCCGGAAAACCAGCGCAATACCGTCCCGTGGCACTCACATCGGGCTTGCCCGTCCTGCGAAGGCAGTTTCCAAATCCGGCGGCAGCGGTCGAATGGCTCCGCGAAAACCAGGAATGTTATGTCGAATTGTCGATCGAAACGGAAAATTATATCAGCGCCGAGGACCGTCGACAGATCATGACGGCCCATTCCAGGGTCGTAGGTCCGATTCCGGTTTTTACCAATGCGGAACGTATCGGCGCAGTTCACGGAAAGGCCATCGACGTGAGCCGTACCCGTGAGGAGCTTTTTCAAGACTATTTCCTGCATTCAAAGGGCGTCGAAGCCAATGCCGAGTTAATGGACTTGTTCCGCGAAATCGAAAGGAAGGAGGTGTCGAAATGATTCCATTGAAACTGACCATCAAAGGTTTGTATAGCTACCGTGAAGAACAGGTCATCGACTTCACCAAGCTGGCTGAGAACCATCTTTTCGGCATCTTCGGAGCAGTGGGGAGCGGGAAATCGGCGATTTTGGAGGCCATGACCTACGCCTTGTATGGCGAAACAGCCCGATTGGGTGGCAGCGACAAGCGCTCCTACAACATGATGAACCTGCAATCGCAGGAAATGCTCATCGTCTTCGAATTCAAAACCGCCACCAACGAAGGGGAAAGCCTTTACCAATTCCGCGTCCGACACACGCGCAATTCCAAGAAGTTTGATGATGTACGTTCGCCAGCACGCACGGCCTCCATCTGGAAAGATGCTGAATGGCAGCCACTTCCCACGACCGATGCGGAATCCATCCTGAAACTCTCCTACGAGAATTTCATCAAGACCATCATCATTCCGCAGGGCAAATTCCAGGAATTCATGCACATGGGCGAGACCCAGCGCACGCGTATGTTGCGGGAATTGTTTGGGCTGGATCGCTTCGAATTGTCCATTCCGACCGGGCAATTGATCAAGGAAACCGAAACCGCCCTCTCCGTTTTACAAGGCCAATTGATGTCGCTGACCGAGACAAATCCGGAGGAGATGGCCGCCAAAGAGGCAGAATTACTGGAAATCGGGGATTCGCTGGATAAGGAAAAAGTCCACCTTCAATTACTGGAAACGGCTGTCGCAAGCATTCGGCAACTGAAAAAGCTGGCGGATGATCGCCTTCGAATTCAAGAAACGCTCAATTCATTGCTTTCCAAAAAGGAAGAATGGGAGCGGAGGGAGGCCAAAGCGAATCAATTCCAAAAGGTGGTGCTGGACTTCCGCGAATGGATCAACACGGAAAAGCGCTTGACCCGCGAATTGGAACTTGCCCGAAATGCCCATTCGAAGACCGTTTCCGACCTTGAATTGCTCCTTCCACAACTGAAATCTGCCCGGGAAGCAGCAGTCAAGGCAAAATTGGCATGGGAAGCTCGCGGCGAATTGGAAGCCAAAATCAAGGATTGTACGCATTTGGAGGCCATTCGCAAGGCGACCGATGCCTTGGTTGCCGTAGAGGAACGCCTGAAAAAAGGCGAGGCCTTGCTGTTGACGGAAGCGCAGGCGATCAAGGAAAAGAAGGAAGCCAAGGAAACGGCGGACAGCACCATCGCCACCCTGCGGCAAGCGATGCCCGATGAAGCGCAAGTCAACGAAGCCTTGGCATGGTACCAACAACGCCGCAACCTGCAGACGCAGTTGGAGACATCCAACGCCCAAGGGAAGGCCATTGAAGCGGAGCGTTCGGAACTCTTGTCGGAACAATTGTCCCTTGCCAAAGCGCATTTGGGAGCAGATCACACGGGTGAAATGCTTTCAGTAGCCTTGCAAACGGCATTGGACCAAATCCAAGCGGAGATTCAAGCTGCGCGCTTGGACAAGGAGCAGATCACGCACAAGGAGGGACTTGCAGCCTATGCGGTCGATTTGGCCGCGGGGAATCCATGCCCCTTGTGCGGGGCTGTGCATCATCCGGCGCCCTATCATCCCGGGGAGGCCGTTGAGAAAATAAAATCCAGTGAATTGACGATCAATGCCTTGGAGGCAAAGCTGAAGCCAATGGAGCGTGCACTTGCCTCCGCAAATGCAATTACGGTGAGGCTGGAGGAAAAGGGAAAGCAATTATCCAATCAGCAGGCAGAGGCGGTCCGGATTCAAAATTTGATCGCTGAACATTCGAAGGCATTTCTTTGGGCACAATACGATTCTAGCGACGCGACCAAAGCTGAATCTGACCGGCTTGAGGCTGCCAAAATCAAAAGTAAAATTGTTGAAACCGAATCTCAGCGTTCAGCCATCGACAAGGAGTTGGAGACTTTGCTGGGCAATCAGGAGCGGTACCAAGCAGCTTTGGGGAAGTTTCGGGAAGATAGGAGCCAATCCGTCGGACTCCGCGACAGCCACCTGCAGCAACGTACGGTTTTTGTCTCCGAATCGGATTTGCAGCTGTCATTGGAGGAAATTGCACGGTTAAGTCAGCAATTGAGCGCAGAGCTGAAATCCATCGAACTAGCCAACACGACGACGCAGGAAACCGAGCGCAACTTGGATTTGAAGCGTGTCGAGCTTGAGCAGCGGCAGCTTTCCACCAACGCCGAATTGGTACGTTTGGAAAAGGATGCTGGCGAAAATCAAGGAAAAATCGCTGGAATGCTTTCAGCCTCCGGCTTCGCTTCGGTCGCCGAGGTGGAATCGATTTTGGGCTGGAACCTCGATTTGGAATCCGAGCAAAAAGCCGTCACCGCGTTCAAGATGGAACTCCAAACCGCCGAATCTGCCTTGGCGATGCTGGTCGCGCAGGCTGGCAACGAGGAATACAATGCCCAAAAACATGCCGAAACGGAATCTGCGATCCTGGCATCCAAAGTCCAAATCGATGAAAAAACCGAGCGTCAATCCTTGCTGCGTGAAGCATTGAAGCGCATTCGGGAGGAATTGGCGCAACGCAAGGCGCTCGAAGGGCAACAGGAAGCCCAACGTCGCCGCTTGGAAAACTTGAAGATCTTGGAGCGGCTGTTTGTCGGTTCGGGCTTTGTCAAATACGTTTCGACCAAATATTTGCAAGAGCTTGTGGCGCGCGCAGATGTGCGCTTTCGGCAACTCACCCGAAATGCGCTGAGCCTCGAGCTGGGTACAGAAAACGAATTTCTCGTGCGCGACATGCTCAACGGCGGGCAAACGCGTAGCGTGAAAACACTCAGCGGCGGTCAGACATTTCAGGCGAGCCTTTGTCTGGCGCTTGCCTTGGCCGACAACGTGCAGCAACACAGCGGCAGCAGCCACAACTTTTTCTTTCTGGACGAGGGCTTCGGAACGCTTGACAAGGAGAGCCTTGCGGCAGTCTTTGAAGCTTTGAAGCAACTCCGGCAGGAAAACAGAATCGTCGGCGTGATTTCTCACGTGGAGGAAATGCAACAGGAAATCGAGGTGTATCTGAAGGTCACGCAGACGGAGGAAAGAGGAAGCTTGGTGAAGGGGAGTTGGGAATAGCGCCTTGGCGCTACCCTCGCTCTCACTCTCCCACTCGCTCTGGCATTCGCCTATTTCTTCACCCCCAAAAACCTGCAAACCCAGCCTTGACCATTGTGGTAAAGGCCTTCGTGGAGCTTGATTTCGCCTTCCAGCATTTCCAGCACCTCAAAATCCGGGAACAATTCGCGGATTTCATCGAGGGAAAAGAGCAGGTCGGCATCCTTGGGGCCTCCGGAGGCTTGGTGGGGCTGGTATTCGAGCTGTTTTTTGCCGAATGCCTCTAAAATCACCATTCCGCCCGGTTTCAGTGCAGCCACAAGTTTGGGATATACCACCTTGCGCACCTCCCAAGGGAAATGCGCGTAGATGAATGCGATCACGTCCACGCTTGCCGGCCGATAGCTGACCTCCATGGCATCGGCGACCACGTATTCGATGCGGCGGCCCATGTCAGCTGCAAGTCTGTCCGCTTTGTTTTTTCCCTCGACACTCAGGTCAAAGGCTTCGACAGACCATCCGCGGCTAGCTGCGAAGGCGGCGTTTCGACCTTCTCCTTCGGCAGGCAGCAGGATTTTTCCGGGAATGAGTCCGCTGAGTTTGTCCTTGAAATAAACATTGGGTTCGGTCCCGTAGGCCCATTCCGGCGCGCCGTAGCGTGCATCCCACATCTCTTGGATCGGTGAATTCATTCCGAAAGATAAAAACTTCCACCTGTTTGGAATGGACTCGCCCCGAAAAATTGTTTCCCAATTTGGGTTAGATGTGAAAGTTGTCAAACTTGTGAATGATGGGTATTTGGAGGCTTTCTCGCGCAACCAAAGCCCCGAAACTTGCGATAGACCCAACAAAATTTCCCGTCTATCTTTTTCTTTCACTTATTCCGATCCCATTATGAAATATTTCAGAATCAGTATTGCAACGGCCGCTATTGCAGGTTTGCTTATTTCCTGTAGCGCCAACATGGACCGCAACAATCAATCCTTCGACAATTCACCTGCCCCTTCGCCCGGAACCTCAACTGCTCCGAGTTCAGGAAGCGGCTATTACGCAGAAGAATCCGCCAAGATGAGTGCCGATGAAGCCGATGTAAAGGACCTCGTTTCCAAAAACGACACCGAACTTATGTCTTCCTCCGCCGCCACGGGCGGGCCCAATCCTGATACTTCCCACAAATTCATTCGCACGGCAGACGTACGTTTTCGTGTGAACGAAGTCCGTCCGGCAACCTTTACCATCGAGAAAATCACTGCCAAATTCGGAGGATACGTAGCGCATACGGCCTTGGAAAGCGTCATCGACAATGTGAAACAGACCCCCATCAGCGACGACAGCACCCTGATCACGACTTACTACACTGTCAGCAATAACATGACGCTGCGGGTGCCTGCGGAGAATCTTGACAGTACGCTCCGGAGCCTGGGAACCTTGGTCGAATACCTGGACTACCGTCGCATCAACGTCGAGGACGCTACCTTGAGGATCCTCCGCGAAAAGCTCGCCGCCCGTCGCATTGCCTATTCCAACCGCCGTCTCGAAAAGGCCGCTGACGGAAGCGAAGCCAAATTGAGGGATGTTGCTGCGGTGGAGGAAGCTTTTTTCAACAAACAAACCATGGCCGACGAATCATTGCTTCGTACCCTCGAACTCAAAGACCAAATCGAATTGAGCACGATCACCCTTCAAATCTATCAACGTCAAGCCTGGAAACGGGAAATGGTCGCCAATGAGAAGAACATTGATGCCTACAAGCCAGGGTTCTTCCACGATCTGGGTGAGGCGATTGCCCGCGGATGGCAGGGATTGTTGACCCTCATCGTCGGCTTGGCCCATTTGTGGCCCTTGTTGATCATCGTGCTGGGCTTGGTGATTGCAATCCGGTTGATCCAACGTCGACTGAAGAAATAATCGAACACGGAACGCAGCCATTTTTCCTGTAGCGGGGGAATGGCTGCGTTACCTTTGATTGCCCTTTTCAATGCCGTGAAGCGCGTTTTGATGCGCAATTCTGCCTAGTTGGCGTTACCTTTTGCCGAATTTGTCCATTGACTTTATTGCGGGCCAAGTCATCTTTGTAGCGTCTTCTGTTGCCCAGGGCATAGCACTGTCCGATCACCCTACCCGAATCGCGCTATGTTGACCTGAACACGTTTGAATTGAAGGCATTGTGCTGCTTTGCAGAAATGTGAAGCCTCAAGGCTCTGGAATCAGAAGACAATCATTCATCGCCCCCTCTTGGAAAGCCCCGTCAATGGGGCTTTCATTTTGATACAGGTTTGTCCTCGGCAGATGATTCCCGTTCAGCCACCGGATTCTTACCATTCGCACGTAGCTTCCTCCATATCCATCGCAGGACATCGCCTCCCCGCACCACCATCCAAATAAGGAACACGAAAAACACGGCAATCTCAATTTGATTGTCCCAGAGCGCGTTCCAGATGTCGACGGCAATTTCCATGGTGCAATGATAATCTATTCATGGCTGATTCAGAATAGGGATGGATTCGTAGTTGCTCACAAAACCAGTTCGACCGTTGGCGCAATATCCCAAGCCGTTCATGTCGCAATATCTGCAATTGGAACTTTTTTTGTTGTGAGTGTAAAAACCCTTCCTAAGTTTGCATCGTATTCAGAAACAAAAAACGAATACAAGTATTTATTCGAAACCAATTTTTTAAAAACTCTTAAGCAAAAACAAAAATATGAAATTCACCGCATCCATCAAAAGTCGTCAGCAGCACACCAATCTCGGTGGTATGCGGAGAGGCTTTCTGGGCGCAGCGGTTGAGGGATTAGATCCCAGTTTCTTAGGGTGTGCGGTGTCGCAAAGACATCGATAGATGAACAATTAAGTTCCATCGCACACCCGGATCATAAGATTCGGGTTTTTTTATGCCTTGATTGTAGCGCCACGCACCACCGAATAAAGTTCACTCAGCCCTCTGGTCTAATGGCTAAGGCACCGGACTTTGAATTCGGGGACGGAGGTTCAATTCCTCCGAGGGCTACGATAGCAGTGTGAGATTCCAGCGTGAGTCTGGAGGAAGTGCTGCTCAAATGTAAATTGCTGATTTTGAGTTTGATTTCCGCTTCGTTGCGGGGTGATACTCCATTGATTTGTCAAAATTCTAATTACCTATATTACGTTCTTTCCATTCTTACAGATTGAAGCATCGCAGTATATTGTGAAGCCGTAACTTCTCATGTCCTGCTGCTGACTGTAACAACAAAATTGGGTTGCCATGTACCAAGGCTGGCGAGTGTCCCTTGCAAGGACGTTGGGTGGGTTCGATTCCCACGCGATCCACCTATGCCTGAATTTTTTGAAATGAAGGCGCTTTTCTGGCCATGTCGGTCAGGAATTCAAAGAAAAAATTGATCCGAAAGGAGGATAAAAACATGAAGTTCAACATTCGTACTCCACGTGCCCCACAGGTTCAGAACCACGAAGGCGCAAAGGCTTGGAGCTTGTCCAAGGAATTGGAGCTCTACACTGCGGTCGTGACGACCACGCTCTCTGACAAGTTTTACGAAACGGGTGGTGAACGCCTCAAGCGGATCCAGAATTTGATCAAGGATGTCGATCCGCAATTCGTCGCAAAATTGGCAGTGTATGCACGTGAAAGCATGTACCTCCGTAGCATCCCGCTCGTGCTTGCCGTCGAGCTTGCAAAGGTGCATCAAGGTGACGACTTGGTGAGCCGATTGGTGGCCCGGGTCATCCAACGTGCCGACGAAATCACCGAATTGCTGGCATTCTACCAACATGCCAACGAGCGTAAGTCGGTCAAAAAGCTGGGCAAGCTCAGCAAGCAGTTGCAAAAAGGTTTGGCATTGGCATTCAACAAGTTTGACGAATACCAATTCTCCAAGTACAACCGCGATGCAGATGTAAAACTCCGCGACGCCCTGTTCTTGGTGCACCCACGGCCAAAAACCGAATTGCAACAAGTGCTCTTTGACAAAATCGCAGCCGACACCCTGGACACGGCTTACACTTGGGAAACCGAGTTGAGCCGCGCAGGTCAGGAGGTCCAAGGCACTGAAGACGACAAGAACCTTGCCTTCGCAAAGCAATGGGAAGCCTTGATCGACAGCGGTAAATTGGGTTACATGGCGATGCTTCGAAACCTGCGCAACATGCTCCAAAAGGGCATCTCTGACGCACACCTCGACAAAGTCGCCGCAATGCTCTCCGACCCTAAGCAAGTCGCGAAAAGCAAGCAGTTCCCATTCCGCTTCCTCTCTGCCTACCGCGAATTGCGCAGTGAAACCAACTTCCGTGCACCGCAGGTCATGGAAGCACTGGAAGCCGCAATCCGGGCGTCGGTGGTCAACATGAAGGGCTTTGGTCGCGATACCCGGGTCTTGATTGCAAGCGACGTTTCAGGCTCCATGCAGGTGCCGGTCTCTGCAAAGAGCAAGGTGCAAATGTATGACATCGGTCTGGTGCTGAGCATGTTGCTGCAAAGCAAGTGCGAGCGCGCGATCACGAGCATCTTTGGTACGGAATTCAAGGTGGTAAATATGCCACGCGCTGAGATCCTTGCTAATACTGACAAAATGAACCACTACAGTGCGCAAGTCGGCTGGGCGACGAATGGTCACCTGGTGATCGAGCACCTCGTCAAGACCAAAACGGTCGTCGACAAGGTCATGATCTTCACCGACATGCAACTCTGGAACAGCCAAGGTGATGGCGGTCACCTCGGCAAGGCTTGGAAGCAGTACAAGGGCATGGCGCCTGGCGCAAAGCTCTACCTGTTTGACCTGCAAGGCTACGGCCAAGCACCAATCAACGTGCTGCGTGACGATGTCTTCATGATCGCTGGCTGGAGCGACAAGATCTTCGACATTCTCCATGCTATCGAAAACGGCTCCAACGCGTTGGATGAGATTCAAAAGATCTCCATCTGAGCACGGGGAGCCCGACAGACAAGCTGAATTGAGATTACCAAGTGTTGGGAAGGCCGTTGCCTTGGGAATGGTGAAATGCCGCCCAGGCCAAGGCTCGGCCTTCCCCAACACAAAGCAGTGGCGGTCGCTGTTGTCGGGCGTAGGCGGGAATGCCGCCATCGCGAGACATTAGCTCCCCACAAGCAGGGCCTCGTCCTGAGTATCTACGGGGCGGGCCCAACCGGGGCTGAAGCACATAGGCTGTGTGCCTGATTGTCGATCAGGATGGAGCGGGTTCGAATCCCGTCAGTCCCGCCAAGGTTTGTGTGTGCATGGCTTATGTACACAACGGAGCCCGTAAGCTCCACATTCTTTGAAAATTACTGCAAGAGCAGTGTCTGCATCAGCCGATGCAGGCCATCGAGGATAGACACCGTAATATCCGGACTGTGGGCCCGTAAGCCCGCAGCAACTGAGCCCGTAAGCTCAGTCAGCAGGCCGTAACCTGCCGTCCTTTCAAAGCTATAGTGCAAAGCGTAATTTGACGTATTGGTTTTTTCCTGTTTTTTTATTGAGCTGATTTGATGTTTTTTGATTGACAGGAAGGAAGAAATAGTGAACAGTTAACAGGGAGTAGTTAGCAGTTGGCATTGGGAGTTTCATAACTGCTAATTGCTAACTACTAATTGCTAACTAGCTGCAAAACAGTTTCTTCCATTCCTGCTGATCAATCTTTAAAAAGATATTGCGTTCCGAATTTCTGGAATGCAGAAGAGTTGCCTTGGTGCCGTAGAAGAGCGTTACTTCGTTTCCATCCGGGGATTGGCGGGTTCGATTCCTGCTCACCCACGCCATCGTCGCCGATTTGCGGGGACACATTCAAATTCGTGGGTGTAGTATAGTGGTAATACACCGGAAGCCGCAAGGCCAATAGATCGCTTTTCGCCTTTTGCCCGATGGTAATTCTTCACAAAACAAGGAAAATGAGTGCCGTGTGGCTGTGTTACTTCACCGTTAATGATAAAACCACAGTCAATTGATTGCCTTGTTGTTCCTTTTTAGAAAAATGAAGCTGTGAATGCCGTAGAATTGTGTTCCTTCGAATGGATTGCTAGTCCAAGTTCACGGCCTTTGGGAGGCTGCCGGGGCAAACAGCAATGTTTGCAAACACAAAACGACTGTCGCTTCCCGGATTCATCTTGTCCCTAATTCTTGCTCAAATTCAAAGCATACTTGGTGCCGTAGTGGCGTGTTACTTCGATTTCCAATTCGAGTGGTCGTGGGTTCGAATCCCATCCTGCCTTCGGGTAGGTAGCTCAGTGGTAGAGCACTTATGTCACGCTGCGTTTGTCGCCCAGGTTATTTTTTGTGATCACCTCCCAGCCCAGCTACGGATCTTCAAAATCAATTGATTCGAAGAAATACCGTCACATATAATTCGTCCTTGCCATACACCTCAAATCTACCATGTTTTGAAAGTCAATCGGAAAATGAATGAGCTAGATCATGGTTTTTGATATGCGGCTTTTCTTATTTAGGCTTTGGATTAAATTTTCTCATAAGATCAAGTAAATGGGATGAAAGCATTCTTCAAATTCATGTTGTTGGTCATCATTTGGATGAATTTTATATCAGTTTCTGCCCAATCCGGCGATGCTCCGAAACAGAATCCCAAAACACCCTACCAAAATGAACTGAAAGCCCTAAATGCATTCCTAGTGGATTTTGAGGACGGATTTTTTGGTTATATCGAGGTGGTGGATGGACAGATCCAGATACAGTTCAAAGAGGGGAAATTCTCAAAATTTGATTTGGAGAATATGACGGAACCTGAGCTGAATGAAACTTACGGACAGGTTACTTGGAACTGTAAGGATGATGACGCCTGTGTTACCACTGACTGGAGTGAGGAAGGAAAGGAGACCGGTATCCTCTTCAGCGGTTCGGGTTCGGCAGAGTTGGAATATTTGATGGAACTTCTCAATGGGTTCATAAAGGCTTACAGAGCTAAATGAGCCTGTTTATCGGAATACAGATTGATGCCTTTTTTGATTACATGTCGAATGTCAAATTTACATATGAATAGGATTCTTCTATTAATAATGGCGGTCATGCCTTTCTGCATTCTGTCAGCGCAGACCGGCAACCCACAATCGGCCTATTCCCTGGAATTTGTAAATACAGATTCTGTAAAAGCGGGCGGCGTACTGCCATCAAATCATTTCTGGCTTGTAAACCGGAGTTCCGGGAAGCGTACCCAGGTCAAACTGCCGGATATGGCATATGTTTCTGCGGGTGAATTCCTTGCCGAGAATGTTATCAAGGTCAAGTCTGCAAGATCTATGGTTGAGTGGTCGAAAGGGGGAGATTCCCTTTATTTATTTATAGTTACCCAGGACACCGGTCGATTTCTTTACAACCATAAAAACGCTAGGCATAGTTTTAAAAACGCAGGAATTGCATTGACCTGTTTTATCGAAGCGGATAAGAATCTGTTTGATTCCAAAGGCAATTTTCTTTCTTCCAGCTACTGGCTCAGCAATTATGGACATGTGTATGAGGTACAGTGCATGGACTGCAAGGAAATAGCAGATTGGAGGAGTTATTTCACCCTCGATTGCAAGAAACTCAGATTCACCAAGCAGGGAGCTACAAGAGTGCATGTCATGAAACAACTTCTGGTGCATATGTGGGGAGATAGCCTCTTCGCTTTCGACATTCCGGGCGACAAGCAACTGGGCGGTTACCCAACGGTGCCGCTGGAAGTCAGAAATGTCTTTTACAAATCGGGTTATTCCCCGACTTATGATAAAATCCTTGACAATGAAAATTTTTTTCCTGTGCGCCTGGGTGCCGACAGCTGGACTTACCTCGATGAAACCGGCAAGGAGGCGATGAAGCCGTTCCAGGCGCACCTGGCGTTCCCTTTCATGTTCAACAAAAATCTGGCTCCGGTGAACCTGCATGGCGCGTGGGGCATAATTAACAAGGAAGGGACGATGACCTATCCCTTTCAGTTTGATTCTATTTCCATTGGTTCGGGGCAATCCACGACTTATTTCTACCGGCATGATTCCACATTCATCATGAGCCCGGATGGGCGCATGCAGTATTCCAGAAAAAGCAAATCTCCCACGCAGGTATCAACTAACCCTGTGCGTTCCATAGAAAGCACCTGCCTTGTATATATCTTTATGAGCGAAGACGAACAGCGCAAAGCTTACATCCTCGTGAACCTGAGTTACGACCCCGCAAAAGTTGACCACGCCAAAATGGTGAATTGGGTTTCCTCCGCCATAAAGTCAGAGCAAGCCGCCATGTGGGAACGCGGTTTATCATCATATGGTACATCCTTCAACAACCCATACAGCGCTGAACTCATGTATGTAGGAAAAGGTTGTTACGGTCTTGAAAATGAGTACCGTCAGAAGTCGTCCTGGGTGACGGTTTTCAGCAAATCGTTTCTGGATTAAAGCTGCGTACAATACCCCACCCCCATTGGAGTTCTGAAGCATTATTCAAAGGTTCCCTCGATATGAATGCCGATGAAATCCATGATTGGTGGTCAATTTTGTTTATGCTTATCGGAAACTTTGCCAGTAAACCTGCTCGTCATGTCGACCGAAGTGCAGGCAGTGCGAAGCACTGCCGAAACGGAGCGGAGACATCTAGTTCGCCACGAAACACCTCACGCATACCCACGACGCATACGGGCAACCCATACCCACGACGCATAACCGCAACGTGAGCTGGACGTGCAACTATATGAGCTAGATCTCTCCGCTACGTCGCCTACGGCGCTTCGCGCCTTGACGACTTCGGTCGACATGACAATTCGCGAACCTACCGGCAATCATCTCGATAAGCATAATTTTGTTAAAAAGGAAAATTTCTCTATTTCAGAGATTTCGGTAACTGTTTCAAACATGAAATGGATAGCAAGTGCTTCCTGCCAGCCGTGGAAAATAAATTCATCACCACTAGTTTTTCAGGTATCCGCAATTCTCTCTTGTCCATTTTTAAGAAGGATTTTTGAATCCCTCTCACTTATTATAAAGTGTTGCATTTATTGTTTGAAAATAGGAATAATGGAAACGGAAAATCAAGTGCCGTAGAGAAGGGTTACTTCGTAACTATAACGGTCCTAAGGTAGCGTACCTCGGGCGACCGAGCAAGCGAAGTCGGGTTGAAATCCGACAGGGTAAAAGCTTTCTTGAAAGCGTAAGTCTCTCTGAGATGTCGAATTACCGGTTCACTGTCCACCGCAAGGGGATAAGAACGGCGCTCCAAAAGAGCATCTCCCTTTTCGCCTTTTGCCTTGATGATCCAATTCATGCACCAGTGAAATTGATCAGTGCCCATGCTCACTTTTCGTTTTTCACTTTTAACTTTTCACTTACTCGGGTGCCGTAGTCAAGCGTTACTTCCGGATACTTTGGTTCGACTCCAAACTTGAAGGGCGCACCTTGGTGCTTACTTCTCGCTACGCTGGATGCCTTTTGCCCCGAAAGAAATACTGTTTCCTGCTTTTTACCGATGAAATCAGCCGCGCGTCGAGCTTCCACTTGACCGCGGCAGTTTTCTCCAAACAAGGTGGAGCTGTTCGCTTTCCCATTCGAACTGTTTCCTCAAACCAAAATGCGGTGTAGGAGGCAACTAGCCGACTCTCATAAGGTCGCGCCGCCAAGTTCGAATCTTGGCACCGCAACTAGAAGTGCAAGTTTGAGTTCAAGATCGAAGTTCAAGCCATTCTCGAACTGTTTCCTCGAACTCCAATTGAAACTGCAAATCCGGGTGAAGCTCAGTCAGGTCGAGCACTGGTTTTGGGAACCAGATGCCGCAGGTTCGAATCCTGCTACCCGGACCAAAGCGCTTGCGATTTCCCTCACACGCACACTGGAATCTCACACTGTTTCCCTCTGGGGGTTTGGCAGAGTTGGTCAATTGCGTCCGCTTGAAGAGCGGAAGATTTGGGTTCGATTCCCAAAGCCCCCACTTTAGCAGTGTGAGTTGGAGAGTGAGTGCGGAGACGAAGATTTCTTGCTGTTAAGCGCAAAAATGAAACATGCAACACAATTGGGCTTAGCCTCCGTGCGATAGGCTTCGGCCGCCCTTTTCGTGAAAATGCATTCGAATGAAAAATCTCAGACTAAAATTTTTCATTCTCCATTCTCCAATCTCAATTAAAAAACGCTTCGCTAGCGCAACTGGCAGATGCATTCCGCTCAAAACGGAAAGGTTCTAGGTTCGAATCCTAGGCGAAGCACCCTTAGAAGTTCAAGTTTGAGTTCGAGATCGGAGTTCGCGGCGCGAGTTTGAAAGCCCCTCGAACTGTTTCCTCAAACGACAAATCCGGAGGTAGCTCAGTCAGGCCAGAGCTCTGGTTTTGGAAACCAGAAGTCGCAGGTTCAAATCCTGCCTTTCGGACAATGATTTCAGATGAAAATGGACATTCGAAACTTCAAAAAACATGCAACACAATTGGGCTTAGCCTCCGTGCGATAGGCTTCGGCCGCCCTTTTCGTGAAAATGCATTCGAATGAAGAATCGGCAAGCAAATTTAGCTGCGCTGAATTTCGTTTCTCAATTAGCTGCGCTGAACTTCGTTTCTCAATTTTCCATTCTCCATTAAATAATGCTTCGCTAGCGCAATTGGCAGATGCACTCCGCTTAGAACGGAGAGGTTCCGGGTTCGAATCCCGGGTGAAGCACCCGTAGAAGTTCAAGTTTGAGTTCAAGATCGGAGTTCAAAATCGGAGTTCAAGCGTTTCTAGTCCATTTCGAACTGTTTCCTCAAACTCGAACTCAAACTGTAAATGGCGCTGTAGGCAAGCGGTCAAGCCCTCTGGCTTTCAACCAGAGTATCGCGGGTTCGAATCCCGTCGGCGCTACTCCCATCTTTTTGAATTGTCCAAGAAGAGTCATTCTCCAGTAATGCCTCGTGCTAACCGTTCAAACTTATTTTCCAAGTGATGTGTTGTGGTGGCACCCCGGCAGGCCATGTCGGAGGCGTGGGTTCGATTCCCACCACTTGGTCCACTGCGCGTAGCGCAGTTCTTCAAATCTCACACTCATTCTCACACTCATTCTCACACTGATTGTGACACGCAATCCAACAATGATTGTGACACGCAATCCAACAATGATTGTGACACGCATTCCAACACTGATTGGGGCACTCATTCTCACACTCCAACGACGCATTCCTCGAACCATTGCGTACAAAACCTTTTCAATCTTTCGTACTGTATCCTCAAACTCCAACGCAAACTTCCACTCGGGTGAGGTGTTTTGGCTGCATTCCGGTCTTCCAAACCGATGGAGCGGGTTCGATTCCCGCCATCCGATCTTAGCAGTGTGCGTGTGAAGTGTGAGTGAGGAGGCAAATTTTTCTCTTCACTCACACTGCAAGCCCACACTGATTCTAGCTTCGTGGCGCAACGGGAGCGCAAGTGACTCTTAATCACTGGGTTGTGGGTTCGATTCCCACCGAGGCTACTTCACAGAGTAAGTGTCGTGTTTGAGCGAAGAGAAAATCGCCCTCTTCACGCACACTTGATTCTCGCACTGTTTTCCACCCTGGTAGTTCAATGGCTTAGAATGCAAGACTCCAAATCTTGAGGTGCGGGTTCGATTCCTGCCCGGGGTGCCACTGCGCGCAAGCGCAGCCCTCTTCACTCACACTCAATCTCACACTGACACGCAATTCAACACTGAGGTCCAGCCGATCTCAATCCAATTCTCCAACTCCTTTTCCATCCGCATCACCTTAATTCCCCAACAATCATGAATCCAGAATCCCTTGTCCGACAGTTTGCTCGAATCGGCGCACGCCTTGAAATTGAAGTCAGCTCCGATGTTCAAGGCCGAAATGCTGCATCCAACTACTCCCTTGACATCAAAGAAGAAGGTCGGAATGAATTTTACTTGCTTGAAGTTGCAAAACCGGCCATCGAAACAATCGAGTTTCAGGTTCTGAATACGCAAAGGGACCTTCGTCACTTGGTTTTGATGGCTAGAAACGAAGCAGCGCCCCTTGCTTCCAACAAGCAAAAATTTCTTTGCGGTCACGATGAGCGTCATTGGTTTGTTGCTGCATTGCCTGTCGCAGCAGCAGTCACGGATGTGAAAACAGCGATGGAAGCCTTGAAGCCAAGAGAGGCAGTTTGGTCCCAACGCCGGAATGCCGTTCCAGCGAAACAGCTGAACCTTCGGCACAATGCAGGTTTCATCCGTCAAGGCGAATGGTTTTTTGTTCCGGAGCCTGGTTTTAGCGTCTGGGCTTTGGATGTGGTTCGTAAGCATGAACCGATTTCTCGTGGGGCAGGTTCCAAGCCGCATATCGTGGCTGAACTTGTGCGCCGCGGTGGTGAATTGGTGTACGTCAACCGGCGAACACGGACTACCTTGACTGCATTGCAGTTTGAAAATCGGGTGCGCTCCGGAAAAATCAAGAATCCCGCAGAATGGGTGGATCAACGCATGACGACAGAGGTGTTCGTTCGCGGCACCGTGCGTCACGCAGATCACAAAACCATCGAACTCAAGGGTTGGCACCGCGTCGCGATGAATGCCGAACCCAATTCCAACAATGTCCGCTTCTTGGACTGAATCAAAATTCCCAAGGTTCCGCAGCTGCGCGGAACATTTACCAGCGTAGCTCAACGGATGAGCGCCTCGCTTCGAACGAGGAGGATGGGGGTTCGAAACCCTCCGCTGGTACAACGGCTTTGCCGTTTCCCTCTTCACTCACACTCGAACTCACACTGAAACTCGCAAACGAAAATCACTTTCAAACATCCCAGATTCCCTGGAAGCCAAATGGTTAGGCATCTGCCTTTTAAGCAGAGACAAGTGGGTTCGATCCCCACCCAGGGAACTACGCAGTGTGAGTGTGGAGTATGAGTGAGGTCGCGCTCTCATTTCCCTGTTCACTCATTCTGAATTCGGACACTTTTTTCAAGGACGAGAAGCTCAAAGGCTGAGCGAGCGGTTGTTAACCGATTGGTTGTGGGTTCGATTCCCACCTTGTCCTCTCCCAAAGACTTTTTATTTTAGAAATAGGGTGCAATCATTTTGTGAAAAATGAAAAAGGCTTACCTTTGCCCTTCATTCTGCCTCAGTAGCTCAGTTGGCCAGAGCACGTGATTTGTAATCTCGGGGTCGTGGGTTCGAATCCCTCCTGGGGCTCAGAAGAAAACGGAAAAAGCACATGATACCCATCATCGTGCTTTTTTCATTTTGGTCCTTTTGGAACTTGGGACATCCGAGCTATTTTCTTCCGTTCGGAAAGGGTTTGTGGTAGCAAACTTTCTTAAGCGTGCATCGTGGTGGTTTTCTGACGAGGTGGTCTGGGGTTGGGCATCAAGCGCTGTACAAACCATAGTAAAAAAAGAAAGCTGGATCCCAAGACCCAGCTTCCCTCAAAAACTTATTCAGTTTAAGTAGATTTCATATTTTGAGTGAGCGGTAAACGCTCACTTTCTCAGTAGCCTCTTCCGTAGCCACCGCCACCGCCGCCACCGCGACGATCACCGTAACCACCGCCGCCGCCACCGCCGCGACGATCGCCGCCGTAGCCACCGCCACCGCCGCGTGAGCCACCGCCACCGCCGTAGCCACCGCCACCGCCACGGCTGAAGCCGCCGCCGCCGCTGCGACCACCGCCGCTACGACCGCCACCGCCGCCTTCGCGTGGTTCAGCTTTCTTCACCACGATGGTACGACCGTCTACAGTCGTGTCGTTCAAGTTGTTGATCGCTTCGTTCGCCTCATCATCATTTGGCATTTCAACAAAGGCAAATCCACGGCTACGGCCGGTTTCTTTGTCAAATACCACTTTGGCTGTGTCGACTGTACCGAATTGCTCGAAAAGCGACTGCAAATCTTCGCTGGTTGTTTGGAAATCCAGCTTTGCCACAAAAATATTCATCTCGAATAAAAAATTAAAAGGTAACAAAAAATAAAAATGCTCTTGAAAGCCGTGCCCATCGTCTAGGTCAAAGGACCATTGGGGTAGATGAGGCACCGGAAAATTATCAAAAGAGGCGAAGAACGATCCCACAGTCAATTTGCTGTGAAGGACATACCAAGATCCAAAATCAAATCACATAAAGAGTCTTCCGAGTTCAAGAGGCATTTAATACTCAAGCTATTCAAAGACGGTTTTTCGTGAGCAATGAAGATTCTCGGTTTTACCGTGCTCAAAGTTGCGTCAAAAAACTCAACTTTTATTAAAATAAATCGGCTTATGCCGATATGTTCAAATTTGAAGGCAAACTCACGACCCATATCGACCGTGAGTTCGCCTGCAAGTTCTTAGTAACGGTCGTAACCACCACCGCCACCGCCGCGACGGTCGCCGTAGTCTCCACCACCGCCGCCACCGCGACGATCACCGCCACCGCCGCCGCCACGGTTGTAGCCGCCGCCACCACCGCCACCGCGGTTGAAGCCACCGCCACCACCGCCACCGCGGTTGAAGCCGCCACCACCGCCACCGCGGTTGAAGCCACCACCACCACCGCCACGACGATCTCCGCCGCCAGCTTCACGTGGTTCTGCTTTTTTTACTGCGATTGTACGGCCATCCAAGTTTGTTCCGTCGAGGGAACTGATGGCCTCCATTGCCTCTTCGTCATTTGGCATCTCAACAAATGCAAATCCGCGGCTGCGCCCGGTTTCTTTGTCGAAAATTACTTTTGCGGAATCAACCTCGCCAAATTGCTCAAAAAGAGACTGCAAATCTTCGCTGGTAGTTTGGAAATCCAGCTTAGCAACAAAAATGTTCATGAAAAATAGAAAATTGAGAACTAATAATAAAACTAACCATTGTGGGAAGATCCAGTAAGCGGCGCCTTAAACGACGACATACAGCTGTTTAAAAAGATATCTTCCCACGAAAAAGAACTATCTGAAAGATACAAGTTTACGGAAAATCTTGTGAGAGTACAAAGTTTTTTTCAGTTGCTTTTGCTTTTCACGTTTCAAGCCGTTCGCGCAATCCATTTACCTTCTTATTCCTTCTCCCGGACTTTCTCCAAAATTCCCATCAGCGTCTTCTAATCTGGATCAAGAACGCGGCTTGCGAAGCCACGGAACGCAGGTTCGAATCCTGCCGCTGATACTCAAAAGCACGCCCTCAAGCGTCGCAAACGCGTGTATTTCCTTGCAGCGCATGCATGGCGGGTTGGCCGAACGGACGAGGCATCCACCTTCTAATTGGATTCATGGGGGTTCGAATCCTCCACCCGCTACTCTTTCCATCCCATGCTGAGGTCGCATGTCAAAGGGATCTTTCCATGGGTTTGCTTTCAATTTTATTTTGCCACGAAGCCGACTGGTTCAGGCAACACGCTGATAACGTGTGGCTAGCAGGTTCGATTCCTGCCGCGGCAACCGATTATTTATCCTTTGGAACCGATTGTATCCGTTAATTGGTTTCAACTGTTCCCATCAAACCGTGCGTACTTCGCGCAGGGCATTTTTCAACCATTTTATTCAAATACCATGATCTATGTGGCTTTTGTCGTGCTTGCGGCAATGGTTTTCGGTAAAATCGAAGGCCGCCGCATGAACCGCGCCTGATATGGAACCGCGGGGCACATGCACTGCATCGTTGGAGGCCAAGGGCTTAAAAGCGATGAAAATTTTTGCAGGACTGCGTAGGGGTAGCCGATAGATCCGTTTCTGTCTGGCTACCCTCGCGCATCTGCATGGGTAACATCAACGCACGTATTCAATCGTGAAGGTGCGCTCTCTCAAGGGTACATTCCAGGATTTTGATTTGCCTGAACGTACTTCCGTAATTCCTTCCAAGCTGAAAGTGAGCGTGGAAGGATTCTGATTCAGTCCATTGGAGACCGGAAAGTTGCTGCCGTCTTTTTCGGGAATGTCATAAACCGCAACGGGTTGACTGCTTCCTACATTCCGCGGGGAAGTAATCGTCAACTTTTTTGCGATGAAGCGCGACGAACTGTTGCCACCTACATTTTGGATGATCACCCTGACTTCCGGGGTACCTAAGGGGAGGACAATTTTAGTTCCCGGCCGGTAAACCGAATCCGCAACATGTATTTCAATGTTGTAGGGCTTGTTGGATGCCTGCCCGTAGGCAGATGAAAGGCCTCCTGCAAGCAGGACCAACAAAAGTAGCGTGATTTCGAATCGTAATTTCATAGCGGATTTTCTACAAAGACAAGGCAACGACGCAAGGGTTGCTCCGTTCAGCCAATAAATTCAGAATCAAACCAATTGTCTTTCCAACAACATTTTTTCCCAGACCCCAAAGTCACGACTGGGAAAAATTTCCTTAAAGTCCTCCAAGGAGGCGCTGAGTTGCGAAAAGTCACTTTTGAGATCTGGATGCGCCGGATCAACATCGGTGAAAAGCAACTGCCAATTGAGAATTCCCATGAATTCTGCGAGTGTTTCGTAGTAATCAAAGAAGCTTAGCTTCATCGGCAGCAGCTTTCCTCTACGGAAGTAAACGAGTTCCGATGGGATTTTCGGTGGCGATTGCCCGTCTACAATCAATCCCGTAAATGTTTGATTGACACTGGGTTGGTCGATGATGCGAACCTTTTTGAGGCGTTCACGATCCATTTCATTGGTCGCCAACTTGGCCACCCAAGGCTCAGGTTCGATCAAAAATTCTTGCGGGTTGTTGAGATTAAACGATCCTTCCCCTTTGTTTTGGCGATTACGAATCACGTGGTAGGTGATGCTATTCCCTTTGGAAAGCGTAATCACGGATCCGAGCCAAGCATCGATGTCGAAGCCTTCGTCCCTCAGCTCAGCAAGGCCGGATTTTTTCCTGCTTTCACTGGGCGGGTCAAATTGACTTTTTTCGTCAATAATCTTGATGTCGGGGCAATTTCCAAGTGCCCGCTTGAAGTTGGTGAACAAAACCGTAACGTTTCTCATTAGTTGGTAATTCGGGCATCAAATTAGGCAAGCCAATTTGGGATTGCAAGCCTTTGACCAATGAAAAGTTCGTTTAATCCACAAAATAACCGATGTAGCGACATTGGTTTGCTCATTTTCTTGCATTTACCAAAACCCGACCACCAAGGTTTTGTCCCCTGAATTCTAAGGTTTTTGTTGATTTCAGGGAATAATGGTCAACCCGCACTTGCCTCATTGAATTCCGAAAGTCTTCAGGTGTTTGATGTATCCTTCAGTATCAAGACCCGCACCACCACAGACAATCACCAAAATGGATTTGGCTTCCTCAATGTCGGTTTTCGGCGAATAGACCGCAGAAAGTGCCGCACCACAAGCCGGTTCCACCAGCACGTTGAATGTGTCGAGCAATGATTTGACTCCTGACATGGCGTGGAAATCGTCGCAAATATGGCGTTTTACGGTCCGTTTTTTGCTCCATTCGAAGGCGGTCGTAGCTACCTGTTTTGCCCCCAAACTCGTTGCGATGGTGTTGATGGCGTCCATGGCGACAACTTTACCTGCTGAAATGGCCATGTCGTAGCTTGCTGCGCCAATTGTCTCTGCTGCCAGAAATTCGGCTTTTTTCCAGCCGTTTCGTTCCATGCCTTCCATGATCCCACAGAGCAAACCGCCTCCGCCGACTGCCGCTACCACCATATCCGGCTCCGGAATCGCTGCTGCACATTCATCGATCATCGTCGAATGTCCTGCCCACAACAGCTGATCGTCAAAGGGGGAAACGTAGTAAGACTGCCGTTCCTCGGCCAATTTCAAGGCGTGTTGATGCGCCTCCTGCCAGCTTTGGCCAAAAATTTCAACCGTAGCGCCTTCGCCCTCAATCAGGTTGCGCATGTGCGCCGCGGAGGTCTCAGGTACGACCACATGTACCAATGCATCCAGCCGGGCACAGGCGTACGCGAGGGAATATCCAGCGTTGCCGCCGGAGGAAGCCACAAATTGATTTCGTCCGGATTTTGCCAACTCCTGAACCAAATGGGCCATTCCCCGGATTTTGAAACTTCGGGTAGGTTGGTGGCAATCCATCTTGAAATAGACGGTTTTACCCAGTGCCTTGTTCAATGCAGGAGATTGGAAAATGGGGGTGTTCAGGTAAATCATTGGATGAAATTTTGAAATCAGTCGCTGAACCAGTGGATGCCGCTGATGCTGCAATGGTCGCACCAATAAAAGTATGCCATGCCTTCCATGCCCCATTCCAACTTCTTGCCGTCGGCCATCGGCGCCGAACTGTCCAATTCAAGGAGAAAGCGCATGGTACGCTTGCATTTTTTGCATTCAGGGTAAAATGTGCCTGAAATGAACACAGGCGGACCGCCCAGTCGGTAATGGTTGTGGCCATAAATGTACCGCTGAAAGTACCAAGCAGGCCCTTGGTGCGAGAATTTGACCTTGGTCGATCGAATGTAAGGTGTGGCAGGTTCACCCCGGCTGCCGCTGTCAAGGACGGTGATGCCGCCATTCGGATGATGTTGCTGATAGGTGACCCCGGGCGTGAGCAAAACCAAATCCAAGTCGGCAGCAAAGATCAGTCGGTGCAGGCCCTTGATTTTCAGGTGTTGCGGAATCGGATCCAACGAAAGCAGGTGGTGAATGCTGATGCTCCTTCCACTGCTGTCTTGAGCCTTCATTTTCCCTCCGAAGACAAACTCCCCTTTGATTGGCGTATGTACCTCAAATGTCTCATGGTCTGTGGGTTCCATGATGTAATCCTTCGGAAATAACATGTGCCAAACCTCCTCAGGATAAAGCCGGTACAGGTCGTTTCCATACCAAATCATGCCCTGCTCGATGAGGTGGGCATTGAGCATTTCACTTGTGAGGTTGAGGCCTTCGACAAGTTTTCTGGGCAACAGCAATTTGTTCCTGACCGTATCTTTTGCCCATTTGGTGAGCGCGGGCTTGTCAATGAGGAAGGCAGCGCTCAGGGCGCGGCATTGCTCTTCAAAGTCATTTTCATCCACCTGCACCTGAAACCGCAGAAATTCTTCATACGCCCCGCCAAATTGCTTCCACATCATCGAGGCCACATGGCCGGGAAACTGAATGCGGGCCAGATAGAGCAAATCGAGGTTGTCGGCAAAGTACTCGGGAAATGCCCGCAAGGCCGCTTCGACAAAAGAAACGCCATTTTCCACGCCGGTGAGCGAGGGGTGTTGCGGACGTTTTTTGGCAAATCCGCGCAACAAGTCCATGACGGTATCGCCCCAAAACGAAACCGGAAAGGTTTCCATCATGGCGGCAAACGGCGCTTTGCGGCGGTATTTTACCTTGAGCTCCAGCAAGATCAGCATGTAGTAATGGAATTCCTTGGGTCTGAAATAGACCAGAAATTCGATCCTCGGCTTGCCTTTGTGCTCGGCAAACTTGCGTTCAAAATCTTCGACAAAAATCTTGGGGTCGTCAGCCATACGTGCATTCGAAGGTATCGAATTTTTGAATGCAATTGCGACCGGCCGCAGGATTCACCTTTGGAGGCACCGGGTTAGTAGGTCCATTTCCCCTTGAACGAGTCGTAGAAGGTAATGCCGACCTTGAATTGATTGCCGATCGAACCCTCATAATTGCTGTACGAAACCGCATAGTAGCCGCCGAGCTTGAAGCGTTGGGTGTTGATCTTGAAAGGCAATTGGATACCGCCATATACTTCCGCATGCAAGAAATTGATGTCGGGGATGGCCAGGAATCCGGCACCTGCCGAAAATTGGATCGGGGTATGCTTCAGCACGGGAATTTTGTTGCTGAGGGCGCTTCCAAAATCATGCAGGTAGTTGACCTGTATGAAGGGATTGGTCGTGCTAAGCGTCGTGTCCAGATTTTGGAAAGAGCGCAGCGGATTGGCGAAAAAGATCGGATCGGAACCCCTGAAAAACCGGTAGTCGGTGAAGCGGATGTTGTTTTTCTGCAAATAGGAGCCTGCATAAGCCGCCCAGCGGGAGATGCCCATCGTGCCGATACGCATTTCGTCGGTCACATTGAGTTCCAAGTAGTCATAGTTGATTTGGCTCCCGATAATGCCAGGAATTGCCTTCCGGTATTCCAATTCGAAGGTCGGCCAAATACTTCCGACGATCACTTTGCGGTAAGGTTCGGTGTAGTATTTCTGCCCGGGGATCCATTTGAGTTTGGCGATGATCCGTGCTTGGGTATAAGGATCAAAGACTTGCGGCGAATTGGAGCTCCCGAACAATTGTTGTGACCATTGCTCGAGCTGCAAGTCGGCGATTGTCGCGTAATCGGCATATTCACCGCTCACGTCGAGAAATAGGCCGTTGAGGATTTCCATTTCGTGGCCAAATCCAAAATGGGTCTTGCGCACAAAATTGCTCCGGCTGAAAATGGTGATGATCGTCGAATTGGAATTGACCATTTCGTATTTGTCACCATATCGAATGTAACCGCTCGCAAAATGTTTCGGATTGTAGAGATAGGCCAGCTTTCCTTGCCCTCGAATGTCTTTGTTTTGTACGCCAATGTCAAGATCTCCGCTGAGCGTCAATCGATTGTATTTTGTCCACTTCTTCGAAATCGAGCCTCCGATCACGTGGCGGTAACCGCCGACCCCCAAGGGTTTGACCTGCTGAGAAATCGGATCAAAATTGAATGTCATCCCTTGTTTGCGCATCCGGAATCCCATTCCATTGAATAGAATGTCCCAGATGGTCAGGCGATTATAGATCGAATCCACTTCGTGGAGATAGGGTGCACTGTGCTTGTATTTGTATACGCTGTCTTGGTAAGCGATGAAGTCACGTTCTGCTTCCTTCAAGGTCACCGGCCTCATGTCTTCCCAATAGAGGCTGTCACGCTCAAATGCTTGCTGCTCAACGCGGCGAAGCTCGTTTTTGAAGAAGCCTTTGGGGTGCTGCACATCGAGTTGATGGTTGGTATGCAAGGCAATCGTGTTGCCGTAGTACCGAACCTTGCCCTCTTTGACGTTGTAATAATAGTCCTCCCGTGCCTTGACCCAACGACCGTCGCCGGTCCGCTCATAGCTCAGGAGCAACTGAAAATATTTGAAATAGCTGAGGTTCGTGGGCAAAATCTGGAAATTGACGGACTTGATCGCCCATGAGCCGTCCTCGATATAGAGTTCGCCTTGGAAAAATGGCCCCTCCGAGTTGCGTGGGGTGACGATGATCTTGTGGATCACGTAGCCGTCTTCGTAGAAACTCTCCTCCAGATGGTATTTGTAGCTCAAATTCCAGGAAGTGGCGCTCAGCGGCGAAATAAACGGTTGATCCGAGAGCTTGGGGACCGTCACCAGGTTGTGGTAAAAGTTGAAATCCGCATCCGAAACGTCGAGATAAAACAAATAGGGGTTGTTGGTGACGGTTTCGTAGCGGTCTGAATCTGCCCCGCTGACGCTTACACTGACCGTTCGGCTACGTTTTTCGGAAAAGTCCCGGTAGGCGTGCACGACGGATTTGTAGAGGCCGGCGTATTGGAAATAAGTGGTGGATTGGCTTTCAATGAGGTTGAGTTTGGGGCGTTCGTCCTTCTTTTTGGGTGCAGGCCCCCGTTTTTTTCGCGCAACGACGGAATCTTGCGAACCGTCTTTGAGGCTGCTCAAGTGAATCGGCGCATTCAAGCTGTCCTTGATTTCCTTTTTTCGGGCTTTTGCAGCCAATCTTGCCTCTTTTTTGAGTGCCCGTTTCTCAAAAAACTTTGCAAAGAGCTCTACGGAGCCATTGTCTTCCAAAGCAGGTGCCAACGTGGAATCCACCGTTGTGGAGTCCACAAATTCGATCTTCTTCCTTACCAAGGTATCCACTTCGAGGGAAGCCTTGAGGTAGGTTTCGCATTGAAAGCTCTCAAATTGCTGGATATAGGTCTTTTTGTTGGCGATGACCTTTTCCATGATGGCGTAGGCCGGGTCTTTGCGTCCCGCGGTCACAGTGACCGTTTCCAATTCGACGCCTTCCTCCATCAAGGTTACATCCAAGGTAATTGGGCTTGATTTGACCACTACCTCCTTGGTTTCCGTTTTGTAGCCGAGCGAAGAAAAAACCAAACGATGCGTGCCTGCCGGCAATTCCATGTAGTATTCACCTTTGATATTGGTGACCACGCCGGTTGTGGATTTTTCAACATAGACCTTGGCGTAGGGAATAGCCTCACCTTCAACATCCCGCACGACTCCTTTGACTTGAGTGGCCCAAATCTGTGTCGAAAATGCCGAGATGAAAAAAAGCAGAAGGAAAAACTGTTTCATGAAAAATTCGCCGAGGGTGAACGCATTACGTCTGGATGGAGAAACCCAAACTGCCCCTTAGATGTTTTAAGTCAGCGCTTGGTTGCCTTGCGGATGGAATTATTTTCTCCTTTTGGGGGATTTTATTCGAAAGCAACTGACAATGAGGATATAAATTTATCCGGGCAGGATTTCAGCGAACGTGCTGACACCCTGATGGCGCTCGCTCGGCACAATTCCCGGGCGCAACAATTGCAGTCCTTGCATGCCGGCTTCCTTGGCCGCATCGAGTTCCTCTGCCACATCGCTCAGAAACAAAATCGCATTCGCAGGCAAACCGAGGGCCTTTTGAATGTTGCGATAGGAATCAGCACTCCGTTTGTGACCGACTGCCGTATCGAAATAATCAGAAAAATAGGGCTGCAAGTCGCCCAGCTCCGAGTAGCAGAACAGCAACCGCTGCGCCGGCACCGACCCCGAACTGTAAACTCCCATTTTCAGGCCTTGCTGCTTCCAGCGTTCGAGGGCAACGGGCACATCTTCGTAGACGTGGCTGCGGTAGGCACCGGCCTCGTAGCCGTCTTTCCAAAGATATCCTTGGATGGCCTTCAGGGCACTGTGTTTTCGGTCTTCCTTGATCCAGCGCAGCAGCCATTCGATTTGCTCGGCTTCATCGGTGGCAATTCCCTGCTCGGCTAAAACAGTTGCTGCAACTTCTGCCAATGCAGCCTTCACCCGCGCCTCCGACCTGTGCGCACGCACCCAGGAAGGCAAATGCGCGGTCGCGTAGGGGAAAAGCACGTCGTGCACAAAGCTGATCGAGGTCGTGGTGCCTTCGATGTCGGTGAGGATGTATTGTACCATGCTGGGATTAGACGGCAACCGACATGGAATTATAAGGCACGTCGATTTTGGAACCCGTGTATTCGGGCACCCATCCGCTGGGGTCGATGAAGACGCGAATGCACTTCACAAAACGCTTCGGCCCAAAATCAAACCAGTGTTTTGTCCCCGCAGGCACGGAAATAAGGTCGCCTTTCTGGCATTGCAGGCAGAAAATCGGGTCCTTGCCATTCTCCAGGTTAAACCAGAAAAGGCCTTCGCCATCCACAAAAAAACGCACTTCGTCCTCGCTATGGGTATGCTCCGAAAGAAACTTTTTGCCGATTTCCTCGATGTTGGGCAGGGCAGGATGGACGTTGATCACATCGGCAACCTTGTAGCCATTGGCTTGCATGTAGGGTTCGAGTCGCTCACCGTAGGCTTCCAGAATCGTTTGTTGGTCAGCATCATTGGCCAATTCCGCCTTGGCTTCCCATTGCTCAAACAAAATGCCCCGAGCATTGAAGTATTCTTTGATCTGCGCGCTGTCGCTTGTGCTGAAGTTTTGATCGGGGATGTGGAGAATTGCCATCTTGATAAGGTGATTTTAGACGTTTTTCAATTTGTAAAGCACTTCAAAAAGGAACTCAAAGACTTCCATCTGACGTTTGGTGGAGGCGATATCGACGCCCCAGGTATAAAGACCATGGCCTTTGAGCAGGAATCCCTGCGGTTCGCCATGCTTCTCAAACCAGCGTCCGATTTCCTCGGCCAAGGCCGCGATGTCTTGCGAATTCTCAAAAATCGGAATACGTACTTTGACGTCATGGGTTGTGATGCCGCGCAAACCTTTGAGCACTTCGAATCCTTCCAGATCCAAATGTTTCTTTTTGGCTTTTGCCAGCGACCAGACCGTATTGTACACCGAATGCGAATGCAGGACGCATTGCGCCTCAGGGAAACATTCGTACAACATCACATGCAACAAGGTTTCTGCACTCGTCTTGCGGGTATCCGCGATCGGCTTTCCGGTTCCATCCACGTGGATCAGATCAGTGACGGCAAATGCACCTTTGTCAATGCCGCTCGCTGAAACCCAAAAATCCCCGTTTTCGCCTTCGCGAAACGAATAATTCGAACTCGTTGCCGGTGCCCAGCCGTGGGCATGCAAAAAGTGGATCGTTTCCACCAATTCGGCCTTGAGCGCCTCAGTAGCGCCCGTCAGCGTAGCCTGAAATTCCATGCTGCAAAACAACGAAAAAAATGAGATCGATTTGAGTTAGCAGTTAGAAAGTAGCAGTTAGCAGTCTCAATGACGCCAAAGGCGGCACCCAAAACTGCTAACTGCTAACTGCTAACTGCTAACTGCTAACTGCTAACTGCTAACTGCTAACTGCTAACTGCTAACTGCCAACTGCTAATTACTTTTGAGTTTTTCGGCAAACACTTTCCTGAACTTCTCCACCTTGGGTCGGATCACGGCTCGGCAATAGGCCTGCTCGGGATTGGTGCTGAAGTAGTTCTGATGGTAATCCTCTGCCGGATAATAATTGTTGATCGGCGTGATTTCGGTGACGAGGGGTTTGTCCCAGGCACCTGACGCGTCCAATTGTTGCTTGAGAAACGTAGCGCGTTCGCGCTGTGTCTCGTTGTGGTAAAACACGACCGAGCGGTACTGCGTGCCGACGTCAGCGCCTTGGCGATTGAGCGTCGTCGGATCGTGGGTTTTCCAGAAAACCTCCAACAAATCATCGTAAGACACCTTTGCGGGATCGTAAACGATTTGCGTCACCTCGGCATGGCCGGTGGTGCCGTTGCAAACTTCCCGGTACGCCGGATTTTTGACATGGCCGCCGGCGTAGCCGCTCGTCACGGAAATGACGCCTTCCAATTCTTGAAAGACAGCCTCCGTACACCAAAAGCAGCCTCCGCCAAAGGTGGCCGTGTCGGTTGCCACGGTTTTGGGTTCAGGGGTTACTGTGGCAGCATCGCCCACCACGGATTCGCCTTTTGGCACAAAGTTGAGCGATGCCGAATTGATGCAATAACGCATGCCGGTCGGGCGTGGACCGTCATTGAAAATATGTCCCAAGTGGGCATCACATCGCGAACAGGTCGCCTCCACCCGCACCATGCCATGGCTGCGGTCGGTATGTTCGGTGACATTTTTATCTGCAAACGGTGCAAAAAAGCTCGGCCATCCGGTTCCGCTGTTGAATTTGGTGTCTGATTCAAACAAAGGCTGTCCGCAGCAGACACATAGATAGGTCCCCGCCTCGTGGTGGTCCCAATACTTCCCCGTGAAGGCACGTTCGGTGCCTTTTTCGCGCGCCACGTTGTATTCCATCGGGTTGAGCTGCTTGCGCCATTCTTCTTCAGTCTTCATGATTTTTTCTTGTTTCTCGTTGTCGGTGGATGGACTTTTTGCCCCCAAATCTCCCGTGCGGCTACTTTGGGCAATCATCCAGCCCGCAGTAACCATCAAAATCAAGACAATCAAAATGATGAATTTCATCTGCATTTCCTTTTGAACGTCCGGGAAACCTACGCTGCGGGGTTCCTTTTGGATGATCCCTGTAGTGAATTGGATAAACTTGGGATTGGGGTGGAATGTTTTTTGTATAGATAAGGAACGCATCCGTTCGAGTTTCTTATCCAATTGTGCAAAATTACTTTTTCTTTACTTTTGGTTCTAAGAAGCTTGGAAAGTTCATGCGATACGAACCTTTACTGCCAAAAGGAGACCATGTTTTGACCTTGGAAGAGGTATATTCTATTTGTGTAGAGGCCTTTCATCCACAAAATGCTAGAAGGGAAAAGCTCTTTCTACGTTTCACTGAATTCATAATTTACTTTCGAGGTCTCGGATTCAAACCTCAAGAAATTTGGATTGATGGCTCTTTTGTCACGTCCAAACCGGAACCTGGAGACATTGACTTGTTAATAATTCTGCACATGGGTGAAGTTGCAATGCTTCCAAGAGACGTACAAGACAAGATTTTTACGGAGTTTGGTAGTGGTCCAGCAAAAAGGAACTTCGAATGTGATGCTCACATTTCTCCCAGTACCGATAGCGAAAGGATCGACTATTATTTGAGTCTTTTCCGTAACTTTCAAAAAGGTAGTTCGTTCAGGAAGAAAGGGATCATTAAATTGAAAAATCCATGAGAGAGTTAAGGAGACTCGAGAAGTTAATCAAAATGAGCAAAGCCTCATTAAAGAAGTATGAGGACGCATTTGCTGCCGATGAGAATGACTTTGGGTCAAAATTAATGGCAGGCAACATCCGTTGGCACATCAAGGACCTTGAGAATCAGGCATCTGAATTGCGTTCCGCAATTGGACAAAGTTCATTAAGAGGAGATGAGGGAATGGCTGCGAGGGCCTATTGATAAGGCAATCAGGCAAATTTATGCATTGCAAACCAACCGTGACAAAGGGATATCTTACTTGATCCATCCAGCTGCCAAATCCAAACATTTCCCTATTTTGCAGGGATATGCCTCTCATCGACATCGACCCCGACATCTTGCTGGCGCGCACGCCGCCGGGTAGCTTTTATGCAGATGCTGCGGCATACGCGCAGATTCGTGAGCAGATATTTGCCCGCTCATGGCAGTGGATCGGGGTGCACAACGCCGTCCGTGAGCCTGGCAGCGCCTTTCCGTTTGAGCTACTCGAAGGTTTGCTTGACGAACCGCTCCTCCTGACCAAGGCCGAAGACGGCCTCATCCGCCTGATGAGCAATGTCTGTACCCATCGTGGTAACCTTTTGGTTCACAAGCCTGGAGCCTGTAAAGCCATCCGTTGCCGCTACCATGGTCGCCGATTTGACCTCGAAGGAAAACTTCAATCCGCGCCGGGATTTGAGGATTGCCCCGATTTCCCGGGACCACAAGACCATCTGCCCACCGTTCCCATGGCCGAATGGGGCCCTTTTCTCTTCGCCAACCTCCATCCGCAGTTTTCATTTGGCTTGTGGATGTCAGAAATCAAAAACTACCTTCATTGGCTTCCGCTGCAGCAATTCCGGCTCGACAGCACCCGATCCCGCGAATTTACCTTTGACGCCAACTGGGCCCTTTATGTCGAAAATTACCTCGAAGGCTTTCACATTCCGTTCGTTCACAAGGGCTTGAATGCCGTGATTGACATTCAGCAATATGAAACATCCTTGCTGGAATGGGGTGTTTTGCAGAAAGCCATTGCGAAGGACGACCAAATTGCCTTCGAATTGCCGCCGGAATCGCCCGACTTTGGAAAACGCATCGCCGCTTACTATTTCTGGCTTTTCCCGAATACCATGCTCAATTTTTACCCTTGGGGACTTTCGCTGAATGTCGTCAAGCCCTTGGGAATCAACCGCACCAAGGTGAAATTCCTCACTTACGTCCATCAGCCGCAATTGCTCGGTCGGGGCGCAGGAGCTGATTTGGAAATGGTCGAAATGGAAGACGAAGCCGTCGTATTGGCCGTGCAAAAGGGTGTCAAGGCGCGGATGTACCAACGTGGACGTTATTCGCCGAGTCAAGAGCAGGGAGTACATCACTTTCATCGGCTTTTGTTTGATTTGCTAAGCTGATGGAAAAATCAAAAGAAGAACTGCAGCGCCTCCTGCAATTGCTGGACATGGAGCGCAACGAGGAACGCCGGCAATGGCGCGACCGATTCCTCAATACCTCGCTCGAGCAGCGGGTCAAGGAGGGCACAAGTTGGTACCCCGTCGTGGTCGACTCCGAAGAAATCGGCTTGGGTGACCGCATTGTGCTGGAAATCAGCCGAAATGCAGCCGATGAACGCGGCCTTTTCCAAAACGGAAGCATTGCCGCTCTTTGGTGCAATGCCGAGGCCTACCGCAAAGATCCGCCCTCCGTGACCGGCGTTGTGATCAAGGCCATGAAGGACAAGGTGATCCTCGCCCTCGACACCGACGACACCCCCGATTGGATCGACGAAGGCAAACTTGGCCTCGACCTGAGCTACGACGAACGCGGCTACAAAGAAATGGTCAGGGCCATCAACGATGTGATGGGCGCGCAGCGGGATCGCTTGGCTGAGCTGCGTGAGGTTTTGCTCGGTCAAAAAGCCGTTTCCGTGGATTCAAGACTCGGCGGTGCCGAATTCCCGGAATTGAATCCGTCGCAAAATGATGCCGTGCAACTCGTGCGTATGGCCGAGGATTTGGCCATTGTCCATGGGCCTCCCGGGACGGGCAAAACCACGACGCTTGTGCGGGCGATTGCCGACACATTAAAAAAGGAAAAGCAAGTGCTCGTTTGTGCAGCAAGCAATTTGGCAACGGACTTGCTCACCGAAAAATTGGCGAATCAAGGCATTCGGGTATTGCGATTGGGGCATCCTGCGCGGGTCTCGGAGGTGGTTTTGCAGCATAGTTTGGACTTGCAAGTGAGTTTGCATCCGAGCTACAAAGACATGAAGAAGTTCCGGCGCGATGCCGAATCCATTCGCAAGCAAGCCACCAAATTCAAGCGCAATTTTGGCAAGGAGGAGCGGGAGAAGCGCAAGGAATTGTTGCAAGAGGCGAAGGATTGCCAAAAACAGGCCCGAGACTTGGAGGATTTTATTTTGCAAGATTTGCTCGGGAAGGCGCAGGCGGTGACCTGTACGCTCACGGGCGCGGCGACCTCCATGCTCAAAGGCAAGCATTTTTCGACACTTTTCATTGACGAGGCGGCGCAGGCGACGGAGCCGGCCTGTTGGATTCCGATTCGGTTGGCGGATCGGGTCGTGTTTGCGGGTGACCATTGTCAATTGCCGCCGACGGTCAAAAGTCAGGAGGCGGCCCGCGCCGGATTTGCGGTTTCCCTGTTTGAAAAATGTATTTCACGGCATCCGGAGGCAGCTTGCATGTTGCGCACGCAGTACCGCATGCATGCGCAGATCATGGGCTTCAGCAACCATGCCTTTTACAAGGACGGCCTTCGCGCGGATGAATCCGTCGTCGATCACCGACTCAGCGAAGATCCCGAGAAGCCTTTGCTCAACAAGCCGTTGGAATTCATCGATACTGCGGGCTGCGGTTATGAGGAAAAGTTGAATCCCGAGACCAAAAGCCTCAGCAATCCGGGCGAAGCGGACATTCTCTTTGCGCATTTGATGGAACTTTGTGAGGCCTTGCGTTCGCAGAAAGGTTGGCCAAGTTTGGGGATCATTTCGCCGTACAAAGACCAGGTTTTGCTGCTGCGCGAGCGCTTGGAGCAGGTTGCGATCCACAACGGATGGCGCCCCTTCATCACAGTCGACACCGTCGACGGTTTCCAAGGGCAGGAGCGGGACATCATCTACATCAGCATGGTACGCAGCAACAACGAGGGCGGCATCGGCTTCCTTGGAGATACCCGCAGGATGAACGTCGCGATGACCCGTGCCCGCAAAAAGCTCGTTTTGATCGGTGACAGCGGCACCTTGGCCTTGCATCCGTTTTATCGGGATTTTTTGGATTATATTGATTCACAGGGCGCTTATGTAAGTGCCTGGGATTATGTGCATTTGGTCGGGCAGTGAATTTCTGAACCAGTTCATTCGATTCCAATCCGTGAATGTGAGCCGGAACAAGTTGAGGTTTTTGTGACTTGCGACGGTGAAATGCTGGAAAATTCATGGTTGGTTCATCCGAATTCGCCGCAGATTCGCTAACTTCGATGATGTTACAGTCGTGTAGGCAATTCGATTGATGAAAAAATGGTCCTTTTTGGCGGTGTTTGTATGCTTGGGAATCATTGCCCGAGGTGGAAACGTGCCCGAAGTCAAGGACAAGGCCGACAAGAAAAAAGTGGCCCTCAAGTCTGAATTGCAGAAAAACGCATCCCGGAACGAAGTTCCGGCACCCGATCCCAATCCGGAGGACGATCCCAAGGCCGTCGCAGCCGCTTTGCCGACACCTTTACGAGGCGGAAAGATTGCCGAACTCTACCAAGGACTCGCCAATGCCAGCGGAGGCGCCTATTACGATGCCATCACGCGGCCCTTGCTCGACGTCCTCGACGAACTCCTGCAGCAACAATTAGTGAAAGGCGCCGATGTCGCCTTTGTCATTGACCATACAAGCAGCATGGAAGACGACATCGACAACATTCGCCTCGACATCCAAAAGCTGATTTCCAGGTTTGACGCAGCCGGCGACGTGCGCGTCGGGATTGTTTCCTTCTCGGACGTAAAAAGTGGCTTGAAATCCGGTTATGGCTCCACGGGGCTCAATGCGGATTATTCAGGACTGTCTGACTTTTTGGGTAAAATCGAATTGATCGGCAGCATCGAGGACATCTATGGCGCGATCTGGAAAACGGTCGACGAATTCAAATGGCAGTCCAAAACCAAACGACTGATCGTGCTCATCAGCGACGACAAACCAGCCTCCTCCAAAGACAGCAATTATTCCGAAGAGGATGTCATTGCCAAATGCGCCCTCGCGGCTGTCAACACCAATGTTTATCCCGTGCTTGTGGATAAATATTCCCCTGTCCAGCACTAACCTGCGCACCACCTCGGACGTAGAATTCTGCACGGAATTAAATGTTTTGCGTATGAAATCTGGAATCACCTTTGCGGTCTTGCTCGGCCTCGTTGCGTGTATCGCGGGCGCGGTACTCAAAACAATGCATTTTTCATCTGCGAATGGACTTCTGCTCGGAGGCGCATTTCTAGCGGTGCTTGCATCCGTCTTTTGGGTGTTACATCAAACACCCAAACAACCTGAATAGCGCTATTTCGCAGGATTTCCGGCAAGATCCGATCGAATGGCATCCAGCACTTTTGCTGGAACAAGTTCCCTCATGCACTTGAAATGCCCCTTGGGGCATTTTTCATACCCCAGTTTGGAGCATGGCCGGCATTGGAGCGCTTTGTTTTCGATGATCACGGAATGGACTGCCTTGTAAGGTGCAAATCCCAATTCCGGGACTGTATTTCCCCAAATCGAATAAACCGGCAAGCCGAGCGCCGTCGCGATGTGCATCAAGCCCGTGTCATGCGTGATCACGAATTGGCATTTTTCCAGGAGGGCAGCACTTAGAAGCAAGTCGTATTGTGCAACAGCATTGAGGCATTGAACCTTCAGCCTTTCTTCGATCCATTTTGCGTCTTCCGACTCCGGTTTTCCACCCAAAAGCAGCACCGGCAAAGCCAGTCCATTCAGCAATTCCACAAAATATTCCTTGGGCCAGCGTTTGGTGAAGTAGTTGCCTCCGAGGACGACGGCTACGGGTTTCTCCGAAAAATAGCGGCCCACAATGTCTTGCGCGAGGATCCGCGCTTCCTCTGGCAGGTAAAAATCCAATCCCTTGTCGTCCAATTGGCATCCGAGGGGCGTGATCGCCCGCGCATAACGCGCGACCGTGTGCACGTCCGGGAGGGATCCGAGCCCCAATTTTGTGTGCAAAAGCACCGGCCACCGGTCCTTGGAATAGGTCGTGGCCGCCACGCCCAATTGCAGTTTGATGCGCCGGCTCCGAATGTTGCGGTGCAAATCCACCACCTGATCAAATCCTTCTGCCTTCAATTCCCGGATCGTCGCCGACAAGTCGCCTGCATACAGGTGCACCTTGTCGATGTGCGGATGATGTTGCACCAATCCGGCGAATGCTTTTTTGGTCAGAAAATGGATTTGCGCGCCTGGAAAACAAGTGTGAAGTGCACGGATCACCGGGCTCGTCAAGACGATGTCTCCGATCGAACTGAGCCTGATGACCAGGATTTTTTTTGGTTTCCGCGCCATTTCACGGCAAATTAATGATTTTTTGGGGCCTGAAACGCGCTTGAATTTTGTGGCTAAAAGGGTATGTTTGCTTTATGCGCGTTTTTTTGCTGTCAATTGGGTTCTTGTTGGCTTTGCTTTCGACCGGGGCAACTGTATTGGCACAACCGGTAGGCGGACTGAGTTTCCAAACAGGTGAAGTCAAGGGCATCGAAGGACTGTTTTTGCAACATCGAACCTGCGCCTACGACTATGCTTTTTTGAATTTTTCCAAGCAGGAGGGGGCCGTCTTTATGCGATCCGATAATTGGAATGGTCGATACCACGTCGCTTCCTTGGGAAAAACGATTGTCGCCATCGGAATATTGAAACTTGCCGAACAAGGCCGTCTGAAACTCGAGGATCCCGTCTCCATTCATCTTCCCGCGCTGGAAATGCCAAACGAATGGAACGCGACTGATCCTGTGCGGATTGCGCATTTATTGGAGCATTCGGCGGGGTTGGATGACATGCATTTCAATGAGTATTTTCTTTACGGAGATTCCAAAATTCCCTTGGGCACCGCGCTCGCACGCAACCCTGCGAGCAAGCGCATCCGTTGGCGACCTGGGACACGAAGCGCCTACAGCAACTTGGGCTATGCGATTGCTGGCCATGTGATTGAGGCGATTGTGAAGGAAGAGGCCGACGTATGGCTGCAAAAAAACGTGCTTCAGCCGATGGGCATGGAACATTCGTTTTTTGATCGCTGTGAAAAAAACAACGAACCGGTTGTGCTGGGCTGCAAAGGACTGCATACGGTTTCGGAGGAATGTTACGGCTATTATCCAGCCGTGGGCTTTGTTTCTACGGCGCGGGATATGGGCAGGCTGATGGCTTTTCTGGTTGGGAATGGCAGCGTGGGCACGGATACGATTTTGCAGGCCGCATCTGTGGAGCGAATGCTGCGCCCAGAGACCACGCTTGCTGCCAAGCGAGGTTGGTTTGACGGCGACTATGCCCTTGGTGTGCGAATTTGGGGAGATCAAAATTTCAAACGAATTGGTGTCACTGGATTTATTGAGGGCCATGTGGCGCAAATGGAATTTTATCCGGCTACAAAATCAGGCTGGGTACTGATGAGTACCGATGTCATGGATCGCAGCGGATTTTTGAGTGAGATGCGTGCGATTTTCAGGAGCAAGCTCGATCAAGTCGAGTCAGCGATTTCCCTGCCCAAAACTGCCCAATTTCCAGTTGCAGGAAGCTACCGATTCAAAAATTCCCGGAACGGTGTTTTGGACTTTGAAGACAATTTGTACGGGCGCTTGACGGTCGAGGCGCAAGGAAGCGATCCAAATGAACGTTGGGCGCATTCCCCAAAGCAGGAGCCGTTTTTGCTCGTATTTCAAAGGCAACGACCTGTCGCAGATTTGGTTGAAGTCCCACATTTTAATGCATTTGCAGGGAAAACCTCAGAGGGAAAGGATTTTTTGGTGGTGGAGGGGAAATACTTCGAAAGGGAGGACTCGTCCCTTGGTTTTATCCGGATTTCATTCGAAATGTATAAAAATCTGGCAGGACTTTTTGTCTGTTTGCTGCCTGTGATTTGGTATTTCCGGCGGCGCTTGGCGTGGGTCGAGGAAAATTTCAGGCTCTCCTGGATGGCGGTATTGCCCTTTTGCCTTGGATTTTTGGGTTATAAGATGCTGATCTCAGAAAATTTTGCCGCATTGGGGAGCTTCGGAATCTATTCAGCAACCCTTGCGACGTTCAGTGTGCTGATTCCTCTTTTTACGGTGTTTGCGGCCGTGCAACTTGTTCGGAATTGGCCTTTCGGAGTTGGGAAATATTTGCGATTGGCCTTCATTCCGCTGGTGCTCGGAAATTTCGGGTTGACCATTTACCTGGCAATTTTTGGAATGATTCCTTTTGTGAGCTGGAACTATTGAATTGGATTCATTGGCCGGAAATTGACTTTTGCTTTCGTTTTTGGCGCACAATCCAGATCGTGGCAAAGAATAAAAGCACTGATGCCGAACCCATTATCCAAATCAAATTCCAGCCACGCGAGGTCTGTTGGGCAATGGGTAGCGGAGAATTGTCACCAATCATGACCAACTCTGACCAATAAAACGGATGCGTCTGATCAATGTCGTAGCCGCGGTCTTGCCGCAACCGCTGCAAGAAATTCCGTTTTGCTTTGGCGATCGCCTCGTCTCTTGGCAAACTATCGGCCAGGTTGGCAAAAAAGTCACCCATGATGGCCCGCGTGGATTTGGATTCGGCGACCTCCCAAAGGCTCATCAATACGCTTTTACAGCCCGCATACGTAAATCCGCGTGCCAAGCTCATCACGCCTTCGCCTTGTTGGTAGTCACCCAATCCCGTTTCGCAGGCCTCCAGGATGGCCAGTTCGGCGGGAAGGTTCAGCGTGTACAATTCGTTGAGTAGGAGGATGCTGTCTCCCGTGCCGTCTGGGCTGAAGTAAATGCATGAATTGAGGAAATTCTTCTGGTCAAACCTTCCATGCGTAGCCAAATCGAGGATTTGGTGGGAGGGTGCATGATTGAGAAATGCCTTTTTGCTGCCTTCGCTGCCGACAAAAGTTTGGACATCCGTAAATTTTGAAGCCAATTTTTGTACCCCCAACATCGACTCTGGCAACGCCTGCAAGCCCGCCTCCGGACTGAAGCTTGGCGCTATTGCAAGGACTTTGTTTTGGGATGAAGCTGATTTCTCCGGCTTTCTGGAAAGAAAAGTTCCAGAATAGTCGTAGCTGATCGTATAGCGTTCCAACAGGTAGCCAAGGCTATAAAATTGAATTGCTCCATTGGCTGGAATCGAATCCGCCAAGGCTTCAAATGAAATGAAACTCAAAGGTCCATCAGGAACGATGGTGACATTTGGTGTGAGGAAATTCTCGATCGGCCGCCACAAAGCGTCCAAAATTTTGCCGGACTGCGCCGCAAATTCGCCTGCCTTGGCCTTGGAGATTTCCTCGGGTACCTGATGCAAAGCCTGCGTAAACGCGGTGAGTTGCGCTTCAAATACTGAATCCGGCGAAAATTCGTGCAAAACAAAGGTGTCTCCTGTGACGACAAAGGTGTAGATAGCTGAATCTCCATAGAAATATTCGATCAGCGTACGGTTTTCTTGTTGCAAAAGGGGCTGCAGCTCGGCAATTGAAATCACATCAAAGGAATTTACCAAGTCAGAGTACTTGGGATTGGCGTGCTCGATGTCTTGCATGATTTGGTCGAGTTCCTTTTCGGCCTGAAAAAGTTCGGCTTGAAGCAAAGCGACATTTCGATTGGGAATCGTTGCGGAATTGATGGCCTCATGCAGGCGCATAATGCGCGTCTGCACCCGTTGGCGTTGGTCTACCAAGTCCGCACTTTTTCCATTTGTTTCCAGCACGTGGTTATCAATCACGGCCTCCATGAGCAGCATCGCTTTGCTTTGTTCTGCAATTTCAAATGCGGTTGCAAGATGCGCTGGACTGTGTGTGACATCGTGCAATTCAATGGCGGCTTGCATTGCGTTTTCAAAAAGCGTTTGCCAATACCGGTTGATGCGGAGTTTCTCTTGTTCATTGTTGTGTTCCTGTCGTAGGCGACGGAGTTTTCTCAATGCCTTTTGTGAGCATGCGAGGCTGGCATTGAGCAAGTTAAGGTCGTTTGTTTGACGGTACAGGCCCCAAAGGATATTTGCTTTTTGGCTTACAGCCGCCAAGGTATGCCAAGGAGAAACGGAATGGGTAATGTCTGGACAAGTCCAGGGGTTTATGCCGCGTACAGCATCACCGACCATTTCTTGCATGAAGAGGTGGTTGATATTCAGTGCCTCCTGGAAATTTCCGCGATCGATGTGGAAGTCCGTAATCATCTCGAGCACCATCGCCCGCTCCATGCGGTTGACGATTGGAATCTGTCGAAGGTCGACGAGGCTGCGGTTGAGGTTGGCAGTTGCAGCTTCCGCAAATCCGGCTGCGTTTTGTGCAGTTGCAAGGTAGATCAATGCATAACAGTGGGAAGACCAAGGCATCACATTGGCCATTGCGTACCGCTCCAAGGCATTTTCGAAGGCTTCTATCGCTGCATCAAATTTTTTCTCTCCGAGGTATCCAATGCCAAGGTTTGCATAAAATCTACCCAACGTGGCATCATCATCGCTTTGCTTGGCGATCAATCCATCGATGGCTTCAGTCATGTATTTCTCACCGTCCTGATAATGTTGAAGGTTGATGAGTTCCTGGGCATAGTTGGCCAAGCGGGTATGGTAGATGTCTGCGCCGTCGGTGGTATTCAGCAACGATAACCAAGATTGTCGATAGTAATTGAGTGCTTGGTCAAAATTGCCGATGTAGTGGTTGAATTCGCCGAGGTAGCTGTATGCCTGCGAAATCGCACGCGGGGAGATTTTTCTGGCGACCTGCCCCTCCGCTGATTTTTCAGCAAAGGGAATCGCGCCGGCATAATCTCCCAATTCGGCCCGGATTTTTGCAAAACGTCCATAGCAAACATACAGCAAGTTGGAGACCACTTCAGGGTATTGTTGACCAATCTCAATCGCTGCCTTGCATGCTTTTTCTCCGTTTTCCAAGGCCTCCACAGAGGTGATTGTCAACGAACCGATGGCATATTGCAATTCAGTGGCATAGAAATAATAGCAGATCCATTCCTCCTGCAAGAGGTTGGGGCAGGCTTCCATGGCCTTGCGCGCGCTATCCAGGATATCCTTGGCGCGATCTAGGTCATTATCCTTGAAGGCTTGATAGGCAAGGTCGCGTTGTAGCAAAGCCTTTTCCTCGGCAAAGCCTTGATCTTGATCCTGTGCGATTTGCAACCATGTTTTCGCCGAAGGTTGATCCTTGACGAGCCGGCACAAAACGCCGATTTTTCTGGCCAAGGTGGACCTCCTTGGTGCATCGCTTGGCATGGATGCGAAGGCATGCTTGCAGACCGCAATGGCTTTCGTCCGTGTTGAGAGTTGGTTGATTTCGAAGGCGAGGTCGGCATAGCCTTCGAGCAAGGCAGCCTTGGCAACGGGGTTTTGGGAGATCAACTCCTTAAAATGCTGTTGACAAGCGCGATAGCATAAAAAGGATTCGGAAAATCGGGCACGTAACCGCAGTTGATTGCCCAGTCCGAGCACGAAAATCAGCTGATCTGTCGGATGTTCTGAAAATCGCAAAGCCGCGGATTTCCACAAGGCCTCAGCCTTTGCGTATTGTCCGGCTTGCATCAAAGGTTGAATGGCAAGATAGGCCTTTTTGGCATCGGGATCATGAAACTGCCAAGGCAATGGCTCGGCATATACACCATTCCAACAGCAGAAGCCGAGAAACAAAATGCCCGCCAGAATCCTGCGGAGGAAGAAAGCCATTGATGCCGTTTTTGTGGGACCTGCTACCAAACTAATAAAAAATGGCCGGCTTTCGGAAATCAATCTCGATTCATTCGGTTCCCGGCTCGAATTAGGCATTCACCGCTGAATTTTCAACTGATTTTTTGGGTAAGATTCGAGAATGTACCAACTTCATAAAGAATTGGCCCGCGGACTTTCCTAGGGTCTTGAATCTCTAATTACTCAAAATTGACTAAGAACCATGAAGAGTCAAAAGAACTTTTTGCCCCGTTTTCTGGCTGTGTTGCCTACGCTCGATCATTTTGCTCCGGGAGAGGAGCCTGCCGGTGGCGGTCGTGGCGCAACGCCGGATCCCTTTGATCAGGTTGATTTTCAGTTGATCTCCAGTAGCGCAGCTCACCCTGGAGAGATTTTTAACTATACCGAAATGCACCTTGACAGCTCCGGTGGGGGCGGAACGACTCCGATCAAGAATGAGGATGATCCACAACGCGCCATTTTCATTACGGGTTTGCCGCCGGTAGGTGCAAACTGGGACATGAGCGTGACCTTTGCAAAAGGGGCTTTCAATGATACGGTCAAAATGACGCGCATTGCTGGAAACTTTGCAACGTTGCATACCGCTATGCAAGACATGATCATTTTTGAAGAGGCGAATGTCTTTTTCATGGTCCAAACCGGAGTCAACGCGTATGAAACCTATGTGAATATCAATATCGCAGTGGAAGTTGCCAAGTTGGTTCATACCAAGGAGACAACGTTTGACTTGTTCCTCGTTTCCATTTTGGGACGTTCCAACTGAAAGTTTGCTTGAACTTGAAATAGAAGGAGGCGGGGCTGATGTTCCGCCTCTTTTATTAGACACCATTTTTGCACATTAAAAAAGGCGAATTTCCATTCGCCTCTACCGCTAAAATCTACAAATAGCTACATCGACAACGGATAGTTGCGCTTTTGATTTTTGTAGTCAAATTCAAACCGGTAGTTGCCGGGATCCAAGGCACTCGCTTTCAAAACAAGCTGATGCGTACCGATGGTGTCATCGACATATTGGCTTCTCCAAAGAAGTTCATTGTTGCCATTGAACAGCTTGACTTTGGTCATGCCGGGATATTCAATGTCATACTTGATAATAAGCCAGTTTCCTTCAATGCTATGTCCTAGCACCTGAATCATGCTTCCGGGGCCGCTAGGGTCTTCTTCGGCCGCTGCGACGCCGATCCGGCAGGCAAAGCTCAAGTTTGGTGTGGAAAGTAGCAAGAACAAGGCCAGCCCCAGCAGCCTTTGAAGGCTTTTGGAATTCTGAATCCTCAATTTCAATGCAAACAATCCAACCATTTTCTTACATCGGGCTGTGGATAAATCATGCCGATTAAGAATGAAGTTAGAAGTTTTTCCGAGAATTCCAAACCCGAACGCATTTTGACCAAATCCACGCCGATTTTATGGGATGTGGGAAAAGATGGGGATAACCTCCACTTGGTGGCCTTTGCAATTAATTTTTTTTTCTTACATCGCCCATCGGGCGAGAATATCAGGCATTTGGGCCAAAGACTTATCCACCATTCTAAGGAGAGACCGCTCGTTGCTGAGGAATACAACTTCATGGAGCGGAACCCATCGTGCGTCCTTGACTTCATGGTTGAGCGCAAGGATGCTGTTTTTTGCAGGCGTGAGCAGGTAGCGTACATCCAGGTGCAAATGTGCGGGCTCATGCGCGCGGGCAGGGATCTCGTGGATGTCCAAATCGAAGATGTTTTCCTGCAAAGGCTGTGTTTGAAGGCCGGTTTCCTCCCAAACCTCCCGTTGTGCGACTGCCAACAAGTCGGCGTCTCCATCGGCATGGCCGCCAGGCTGCAGCCATTTGTCCAGCTTCCTGTGATGGATCAATAAAACGGACTGCGTATCCAAATCCAGCACCCAAGCTGAGGCCGTGAAGTGTCCCAACAATTGCGTGCGGAAAAGGCTATCCACATGCTTGTCCAAAAAAATGAGCATCTCCCGTTGCATGGCAGCTTCCGCTTCGTCCACAGGAATAGCCGATGCCAATGCGCCTCGCAAAGCTGCGGTCATTTTCATTTGGAAAATGCGGCAACGGCCTCCTCCACAGTTTTTGGCGCATTGCCTACGAATATCCTGTCACCTAACAGCATCACGGGCCTTTTCAAAAAGGTATATTCGGCAAGAATCAGCCTGCGGTAATCGGCTTCCGTAAGTTTTTGGGAGGCCAATCCCATTTCTTTGTACTTCAGCGCTCTGCGGCTGAACAATGCTTCATAACTGCCGGCAAGCCTTTGCATCTCATCGACTTGGGCTTCGGTCATCGGCTGCGTCTTGATGTCCTGCAATTCGACATCAGGACCGGGATTGAGTTTTTTGAGAATTTGGACGCAGGTGCTGCATGTCCCGAGGTGGTAAACTTTTTTCCGCATGGGGGGATCAATTGGGTAGGCAGCAAAACAAACGAAAATTCCTCATTCCGCCGGATGCAAAATCGGGGCAAGGTTCGGCCGGAAGTAGCCTTCGCTTTTGAGGATTTTTCCATCTTCCCGCACGATCGGGTTGCCATCCGCATCAAGTTTGCTCATGTTGGAACGATGGATTTCCTCCAGTACCGCTTGAATTTTGTCCTGAAGACCATGTGCCAAGATCGTACCGCAAAGTACATACAATTGGTCCCCAAGTGCGTCAGCAATCGCAATGAGGTCGTTTTTTTCGCAGGCTTCGCGGTATTCTTCGTTTTCCTCGCGCATGATTTCAAAGCGCATCGCCGCTTCCGGAATGGTAGCGGTCGGCTCCTGCCTTGCCGGAATGCCAAAACTGCGGTGGAATTCCTCCACCAGTTCCAGTGCTGTCTTCATTTCAGTTGTGAATTGTTGTTTGCGATTATTGACGCAAGGTATAGGTGATTTGCATCGCGGCGCCATTTGCTCCAGAGAAATTCATGGAGAGGAGTCCCGAAGGGGCCACAGTTGCCAAATTCGCCTGAAAGCTCGCCATCACTTCTTCTCCCGCTCCATCAATGTCCAAAACGGAAATTGTCCAAGTTTCAGGAGTCAAAACCAGGTCGGATGAAGGCATCTGCACCGCCATCGGAAACGTCCAGGCTGCATCGACGCGTGTAGGTGACTGATAGGCCACCACCGCGCCCTTGGCAAATCTCACTGCAATGTCGGGGTTGTCACCTGCATCCCATGCACTTCCCCCGGGGTTCAATTCCGGGAGGTCGGTGATGCTCGCCAAGGAAAGCAGGCGCTGACCGACGGTGATGAGGGTTTTGAAGACATTGTCGCTGCTACGCGTTTTACCTTTTGCTGTGAGTCCAACTAAATATTGGCCTTCTGCAGCAAAGCGGTGAACAGGATTGACCTCTGTGCTTGTGGCACCGTCGCCAAAATCCCAAGCATAGCTTTCGCCGACCGGTTCAGTACAATTTTCAAAGCTCACATCGACATTGGCATCGACCAGATTGGCACTTGGTGTGTAGCAGGCTTCAGGTGCTTCTTGGCAGCCAACAAGGAGGCTCAGCCCCAAGGTAAGGCAAATGGTCAACGGAAAAGAAAAATGAAATTTTTTCATGAAATCAGTGCTTTCGGGCTTCAATGAATTGATTTGAAGGGCAATACGATAATATTTCGGGGAATGTGGACGTGCTAGTGAAACGAAATGCGCTAGCCAATCAACTGGAAATCAGAATGCTGGATGTGAGGTACGGTTTGGTAGGTGTAAACAGGCAAATTCAGGCGTTGCATATTCCCATCTGGAATCCATTGGAAGAGCGACTTCTTTTTGCAACGTAGGGAAACCGGAACTTCAATTCCAGGATTCACAACGCATTCGACCTCGGCCTCGAAGTCTTTGTATTTGCCCACAACAATATAGGTTCCGGGCGGCACATCGTGAAATTTGAAGTCACCAAATTCGTCGGTCATCGTGCCGTTGAAAATTCTCCCCTCTGCGTTCTTGAGAATGATCGTTTCATCGGAAATGGGGGATTGGTCAAGTAGCAACCGACCTTTGATGCTCCCCATTTGCGCATTTGCGCTCAGGCCGAGCAACAAAAAGGGGAGGAGGAGCAAGTGAAGCAGCCGAGGGTACAAGCTGATCATAACAATGAATCATGAGGGTGTTGGACGGTGAAGCTAGTAATTTTCGTTGACTTGACCAAGGTGAAAGTAAAAATCCGGCAGGGGCATGCCACCCGCCGGATTCTCTGAAATAGGTTGAGAAAATACTTGTAATCAATCGTTTCAGTTGCAAGCCAAGTCAGATTCCGGAGCGAACTGACCTCCGTTGCTACCTTTTTTGCGTTGTTGTTTGAGCATTTGCTTTTCAGCGCGGGTCAAAGGCTTGCCTACATGGCCCATCGACATGCTTGGATTGCGGGTGGTGACCACAATCACAGCGCCAAGGACATCTCCATATTCTGCAGGAACGCCGCCGGTCATCAAAGAAACCTGCTCAATCGCTCCGAGCGGCAATTGGTCACTGCCACGGATTTTCATATTGTCGAAATAGGTCGCATTGGCATTGTCTCGGGAACCTTTGAAATTGAGTGGATCACCGTGATCCTTTTGAAAGACTGGTGCGCCAGAACTTGCCAAGATGGTGTTGATGTCCCTTGGTCCGGCAATTTGGCCGATTTCTTTGCGGTCAATCGTTCTTACATCGCGATCAACATCAAACACAATTGCATCCGTGATGTCGATGGTCGGGATTTCTGTGCCTTTGTCACTTGGGAGATCATTATCAGGATCGCGTGAAGGTGCCACCAAGGCGATATTCATCGGTTGGGTTTCCCCAGGAGACAAACTCACCGATTGGGAAAATTCAGTTCCGCCAACGGTTACAACGATTGTGTAGGTTCCGGGATCAAGCAAGGCAAATTCATAATTGCCAGCAAGGTCCGTGAGAAGTCCTTTGCCTGTGAATTGGCCATTATTGTACAATGAAACTTTGGCACTTGGAATCGAAACCCCACCTTGCTTAATCGTTCCATGGATTTTCCCCAACTGTGCCATCGCGCCCAAGCTGCAAACCATCAAGATGGCGAGCAAGGCTGCGGTTAGACTGAATTTTACTGACGTTTTCATGGTCGTTTTTCTTTTTAAACGTAAAACCTGAACCAAAGGTGCACCGACATTCAGCTTTTCCATAACCGAAAAATGCCCTTCGATTACATGGTTTGTCGGCCATAAATTGAATATCCCAATGGATTGGGGGCCATCTAAATCGTCGACAAGCCCCGAAAACATTGCCAAACCTTGAATTCGATTACATTCAAGGCCAGAAAAGTTGAGGTCAAATGGGTAAATAAGTTGCCTTTTTACTGCCGAATGCCGTTTTGGGGACATTCAAAATGCGTTGCAGGTATAGTTTTCGCGCAATTTTCCTTAATTTTCGCCCTGTTTTCAATGAAATTTTTTGCCAAAACTGATTTCAATATGTTTAAAAAACCTTTTCTGATGTTGGTGGGCTTGCTTTTTGGCTTGCGCCTGATGGCAGGTAATCCAACCTCGATGCCCGTTCCGCCCAATGAAGGCATGTGGCTTCCTCACCTGATCAAGACACTCAATTTCTCCGAGATGCAGCAAATGGGCTTCAAGCTCTCTGCCGAGGATATCTATAGTGTCAACAAATCTTCGCTCAAAGATGCCGTCGTGCAACTGGGTGGATTTTGTACCGCTGAAGTGGTATCGCCTGAAGGCCTGCTCTTCACCAACCACCACTGCGGTTACGATGCGATTGCAACCCACAGTTCGGTCGAGCACGACTACTTGACCGATGGCTTTTGGGCCATGTCAAAATCTGAAGAGCTCCCCAACGAAGGCTTGACCGTTTCCTTTCTGCAGCGCATCGAAGATGTGACCGCACGTCTTGCCACGGTTGCTGCGGGCGCAAGTGCAGAAGAGGCTGAAGTCAAGATAGGAGAAGAAATCGAGAAAATTGAAATGGAAGCTTCCGAGGACGGTAAATACCGCGCCGAGGTCAAGCCGATGTTCAATGGCAACGAGCACCTTCTGTTTGTCTATGAAGTCTTCCGCGACATCCGCCTCGTGGGTGCACCGCCTTCAAGCATCGGCAAATTCGGTGGCGACACCGACAACTGGATGTGGCCTCGCCAAACCGGCGACTTCTCCATCATGCGTGTCTATGCCGACAAAGACAACAATCCTGCCGATTATTCGGCCGACAACGTGCCTTACAAACCCAAGCACTTTTTGCCGGTTTCGATCAAAGGCTTGAAGGAAGGTGAATTTGCAATGACCATGGGCTATCCTGGCAGCACCGACCGCTACCTCAGCTCTTACGCGATTGACTTTCAGTACAAAAACAGCAATCCTTTGATCGTGAAGATCTTGGGCGAGCGTTTGCGCATCATGAAGGCCGATATGGATGCAGATCCCAAAGTACGCATCATGCTGGCGAGCAACTATGCATCCCTTGCTAATACCTATAAGTACTTCCTGGGCCAAAACCGTGGCTTGGATCGCCGTGGTTTGATCGAGGAGCGCCAAGCGATGGAAGCCGAGTTCACCAAATGGGCAAATGCTGATCCTACCCGCAAGGGAAAATATGGAAAAGTGCTCGAAGACTTCAAGAAAAACTACGAGCAAAGTGCTGGGGTATTGAACCTTGCGAGTTACATGAACATGGCAGGTTTTGCGCCTGGCTTGGTTACTTATGGCATTGGATACTGGAGACTTGGCATGGCCATGGCCAAAAGCCCCGATGATGCCTCTGCTTGGGCTGGCCAAATCCAAAGCCTCAAAGACGGACTCGACGCGCACTTCAAGGAATACAATCTCCATACCGATCAAAACATCTTTGCACGCATGAGCGAGCTGATGCATACCGATCTTCCCGAAATGTATCATTTGGATGCCTTCAAGGGCAAGTTGTTCAGCAAGTCAAAGGCAAAAGGCGAAATGAGCCGCTATCAGGCCTATGCAGCCAATGTTTTCAAATCCAGCATGTTGGTGGATGCCGCGCGTGCCAAGGCATTCTTGGATAAGCCCAGCAAGAAGGCACTTGATGCCGATCCGGGGGTTGAATTCGTGACCAGCGTGATCACGCTCTATCGTTCACAACTTGCAGCAGGTCAAGGAATGTTTGAGGCAGTCAACGCGGCTAGCATGAAGACCTACGAGGCCGGCATGCACGAAATGATGCCCAACAAGAAATTCTATCCCGATGCCAACTTCACCATGCGTGTGAGCTACGGCAAGATGATTCCTTATGATCCACGCGACGGTGTGAGCTACAAAGCGCAGACCTTTGCAAAGGGCATTTTGGAGAAGGAAGTCAAAGGCGACGAAGAATTTGACGTTCCAGCCAAACTCCACGATCTTTTTGTGAAGAAAGACTTCGGACGTTATGGCCAAAATGGCGATTTGCCACTGTGCTTCCTTACCGACAACGACATCACAGGCGGTAACTCCGGTTCACCGGTGATCAATGGCAATGGCGAATTGATCGGTATCGCATTTGACGGCAACTGGGAATCGATGACGGGTGACCTCGTTTTCGATCCAGGTGTGCAGCGTACCATCAGCGTGGACATCCGCTACGTGCTTTTCGTGATCGAGAAGTATGCAGGAGCCACCAACCTGATCAAGGAATTGACCATCGTTCAGTAATCCTGTCGAATGGTTTTGAGAAAGCGGCTGGGCTTCGGTTCAGCCGCTTTTTTCATTCCTCCTTTTTGCTGCCTTCCCAGGGATTAGGTGAATTCAGCATTCTGAGCAACCCTCTTTCCTCGAAATATTGACGATAGGCAAGCCGCAATTCCGTCGGCTCCATCCCGATGAACATTTGATCATAGGGGTATTCAGGTTCGAAAGGAGCGGGCAAAAAAAGTGTATCCCCCATATCGAGGGGTATAGCTGCGTAGACTGCCCGATGTCTTTCTACGTACTGCATTCGCTTGATGCCTTCATCGATGGAATTCAAAATACGTTTTCTGCCAATGACATTCATTTCCAAAAGGAGCCCCAGTGAATCAGTATGCAGCTTGTTGGCCTCGTACTGATCGACAATTGCTTCAAGGTTTTCCCGGGCGGCACCGACTTGTCCTTCTCGCATGTTGATTTCGAAATGCAGAAGGCGAATTTGCATGTAAGCGGATTGATGTGCATTTCCGCAAAATCCAAAATCTGCTTTGGATGTCTGCTTCAAACACTTTTTTGCCTTGGCAAAGTCTCCATTATCCACGGCCTCACGCGCTTCCCAAATGAGGCTAAATCCGTCTAGCTTTTGTGCCTTGACGAGCATTCCGATGAGTAAAAAGAGAAGGGTATGAAGAATTCGTTTTTTCATTGGGGTATTGAGTTGAAACAGCGTGGCCGGCTTCCGGGTGAAGATTACACAGAGAATATGCCAGATAAAATTAGATTTTTCTGCGGATTTCGTTGGTGGATTTGCTTGAAAGGGTATCCAATATTGGTTGGAGGGCTAAGGTTAAATCTTTGCGAATTTCAGGTTATCCACATTCCGTCCGTCAGATATCCCCATTTCTGTAAAAATTTGCAATCCGCTTGCATGTTTATCCACAATTCGCTTATTTCACCTTTAGAATCTTGGTTGCAAGAAGAATGAAAAGACTTGGACTTCTGTTTTGGGTGATGTTGCTGGGCATGCAAATGCGTGCTGGCGGTGGCCCTGTGGCAGATGTCAAGGTGATTCATGCCGAAGGCAAGATTTTTTACCACGAGATTTTCATCAGCTGGAGCACCGAGTTTGAACGTAGTGCCTGCGATTTTCTGATTGAAGCGTCCGAAGACGGCAAGGACTGGCGCATTCGGGGAAGGATCAAAAGCAAAGGAAACGCAGAAAGTCACGCCGAATACAACTTTGTGGATGTCCGCGACGATCATTTGCACCATTACCGCATTCGCAAAGCCGACCACGCTGGTAAGATGGAGACGCTCTCAGAGTTTTCGCTCGCAGATTACAGCATCAATGTCACGCTCGACGAGGTCGTGATCGACCATGAAAAGAAGTTGCTCATCGAATACCGTGTCGACCAAGACCAAGAATTGATCGTACGCGTTTATAACAGAATCGGCGAACAAGTAGTTACCAAGGTGATGCCCTTCAACCGGGCTGGCGAGTACATTTATCAACTGGACATCAGCGACCTCAAAAAGGACCGCTATTTGCTCGTGGTAACCCAAGCTTTGCTCGACAAATCGGTTGCCGAAAAGGCATTTCAAGTCGTCAATTAATCCGCTACCATGCGTCACGTCTGGATTTTTCAACTTGCATCCGCCCCAACGGAATCCCAAAAGGCATCGATTTTGCCTCAATTGGAGGCTTTTGTCGCCGTTTGGAAGGCGCACGGCGCGCCTGTGCCTGGTGAAGTCTCCCTCCGCCACGAACGCTTCGTGGTCGTGCAAGCCGAACCCGGCCATGCCTCAGGTTGCTCCATCGACTCCATGAACAAAGGCGTCCATGAGATTCTAACGGCCGCAGGAATCGAAATTCTGGGCCCGGAACGTGTGTTTTTCCGCGAGATAGACGGTAGCATCGCCCATATTGACTTCAAAGAAGCAAAGCCGGCAATTCTTTCAGGAAGACTTGGTGCCCATTCGGTGGTGTTTGATTCAACGTTGGGCAATTCCAATGACCTTGGTCGATGGGAAACTACACTTGACCAAACTTGGTTGGGTCGATTTTTGCCGCAGCAAGCCTGATTCTCACTACTTTTTTGATCTAAAGGGCTTCTCCGTGGATGTAGCGCATGTTGTGCGCCTCCCAGGGATGGATCAAATCCACTTGATGGTATTCGTTTTCCAGGGTTGAAATTGCCATTTCAACGCCGCTGTCTTGGTTTCTGGTTTTCAACACTTCCAAGCCCGTTTCCACGATATCGTAATTGACCTCCACGGGCATGTCGCGCAAAATATCCGTGAGCTGCCTGCGAATGCCTTCTTCAATGGGGCGGGATTCAATGATCAGGTGCTGATGGCGGTTCAAGTAAACGCGAAGCAGGTGCTTGATCTCCACCATTTTACGGCCCTGCAGGTAGGAGTTGTTCACGAGCGAGTTGTCGATCCCGTGTTCTCCAAGGTGAATGGTGAAATTGTCGGGATATTCCTTGGCGATCCAGGTGGATTTGCCCGAAAGGGGAGGGCCGATCACAAGGGTCGCCTTTTGGCCGCGGGTCTGTTGCGTATCGGTTTGGCGGGCCTGTAAAAGTTTTTCCAGCAACCGCACATCCTTCATTTTGATGGCATTCCAGACGGCGTTTTTGTGGCGCAAGTTCCAGGATTCAAAGGATCCGTGAAGGGTTTTGAATTTGCCCAACTCGAATTCGGCTTTTGGAACGGAGTGTTCGTGGAAGTAGTGCATTTTCGCCAAAACTTCTACACTGTCATCACATTGCCGGCCATAAAAGTCAAACAACCCAAAAATTGCCAAAAGTCGGATGTCGGTGCGGGTTCCCAGCAGTTTCAGTTCATCCAAGGACTGTTGCCATTGTGAAAATTTCAGTGGAAAGCCATGCCAACGTACCAAATCGAGGATTCGCCTACGATTGGAGGGCGAAATCTCAGGATGCTGCAACAGTATTTCCAAGGCAAAAGGCACGCCTGCCCGCTCATGCCCGGGCGAGCGCCATCGGTTGTCTTGCCAAACTGTCGCCACTGTCTTGCCGATGTCGTGCAAAACGGCCGCCCAATAAAGGACAAGCCGTTCATCGTCGTCGAGGTCGAATTGATGCTGCATGTCAAGGCATTGTTGCACAACGAATTGTGTATGCGCCAAAACACTGCCTTCGCGGTGATACCGCGGATTTTGCGGCGTTGCATCCATCTGCTCCAAGAGCGACGCAGGCAAAGGAAGTGGTTGATCGTGCTTCATCTTACCTTGCAAAATTACGGAAGTTGAAGGCAATAATGACTTAAGATTTGCTTAACACACGCTGAAAATTCGAATGCTTTCGCGCCAGACCGATACCGTCTCTTTGGTTAGAGGCCGCCGTCTTCAGCGTCCAAGTCCTCTTCTTCTTCCTCAATGTCCTCTTCGTCAATCGGCGGTTTTGCGGCGGGATCCATACCGAAATCGTCAAATTCCTTGAGTAAATCGGCATCTTCCTCAGGGTCAGTTTCCCATTCGTAGTCGTCGAGTGCCTCGTCCTGATTCCAGTCCCAATCGGTTTCCTTCATGAATTCGGGGTCGAAGTCGTCTTCTGTGAGGTCGTCAAAATCAAATTCCTCGCTTGTCGGAAGCACAGACGGACCTTGGTAATTGGGATCGAGCCAAAGTTCAAATTCGACGCGGCGGTTCATGTTCTTATGATCCTCGTTGTCATTGGCCACCAAGGGTCTCGTTTCACCAAATCCTTGCGCCAAGATCATATCCTCGCTGAATCCGCCAGCCCCGACAATGTATTTCCGGATCATGGCCGCCCGTTTGCGCGACAATTCCAAGTTGTATTTGGCTTCGCCGTCACTGTCTGTATGTCCCTTGACCTCCAACCTGAACATCGGATATTTCTTCAAAAAGCCGATCAGGTAGTTCAATTTCGGTTCGATGCGGTCATTCAATTCGTAGCTGTCGTCGTCGAATTCCAGATTTTCAAAGACCATCGGCTTGCCGACATCAAAGCTTTTGGTGATTTCCGTGAACGTCGTATCGCCATTGAGCGTGATGTCCTCCTTGATGGTAAGGAAGTTCTCGCCTTGAATATAGATGTCGTACTTGTGGCTGTTGATCAGGTCAAACTCAAAGTAGCCGAATTTATTGATGTGCTTGGGCGCCACTTCGATGCCTTGATCGCGGTCGATCACGAGGACAATGCCTGTGATCGGATTTCCGGTCACGGAGTCAATGAGGTAACCACGCAAGGTCACAATCGCATCCGGGCGTGCCTCCATGGGCATCGCAAAGGAATACAAATCAAAGTTTTGCTGGTATTCTGCCTTGTTTTGATCCTTTTTGGCACTCGCGTAAAAGAGCCTTGTCCCCTTGCCGTCGATGGAAAAATAGTATTCGTTGGAGGGCGAATTGACGAGCGGACCGACATTTTTAGGGCTTTCCCAATGGTCATCGAGCCAACGCGCTTTGTAAATGTCGTAGCCTCCCAAGTTTTTGAGGTGCCCCGTCGAACTAAAATAGAAGGATTGGTTGACCTGATGGAAAAACGGCGTTACTTCATCTTCAATGGTGTTGATGGTAGGACCGAGATTTTCGGCCTTTGTCCAGGTGCCGTCTTCCAGTCTCCGCGTTACGTACAAATCGCTTTTTCCAAATCCCCCCTTGCGGTTACTCGTGAAATACAGCGCTTTGCCGTCGGGCGTGATGTTGGGGTGGCTGTCCCATTCTGCCGAATTGACATTGGGGCCGATGTTTCGAATGTTGATCCATTCGCCGCCTGAGAAGTCTGCAATGTAGATGTCGCAGGATCCGTAGCCATTGGGTTCGTCACAACGGGTAAAGTACAACGTGCGCCCGTCAGGACTCAAAGTCGCCGACCCTTCGTTGTATTTGCTGTTGATGATCCCCGAAAATCGTTCGGCATAGCTCCAAGTGCCATCGATAAAGCCCTTTTCGACAAAGTAGAGATCCTCGTTTTTGCGTTCGCCGATGTCGTCGATCACAATCTCCTCGTCGCGCCGGCTTGTGAAGATCAAAACCGAGTCGCTCGGGTGCATAAACGGTGCATAATCCGGTCGCTCCGAATTGATTTTCGGGCCCATGTTGAGCATCACGCCTTTGGGCGGAATCAGCGGATCGATTTTGCGCCGAGCCTCCAAAATCTTGTAATAGAATTGAAGATCAACCCATTCGACATTCTTCTGGGCCTTGAGCGAATCAAAGTGAATCTTGACCTGTGGTTTCCAGGGCCGCTGATTTTTCAGACCAACTTCGTAGTAAAGCGCCGAGGCGATCGTGTCGCCCAGCAATTCCTTGACTTGGCCCGCCTTCCAGAGGTAATCGACGTGGGTATTAAAATTTTTGATGCCCCAATGGCCAATGAAATTGCTCAAAAGCGTATCCAACGCAATCAAATCCTGCTCTAATTCAGCCTTTTCTATGCGTTTGATGTATTCCTTGCCGTCGTAAAAGGGATATTCGTTGATGTGCGGGAAGACCAGAAACGGCAACGAACTGCTTTCAAATTCGCTGGTTTTTTCTTGGAGATAGACGGATTTCTCCAGTTTCAGGCTCAATTCCTTCCCGGCTTGCCCGTAAACAGTGGCAAGCAACAGCGGCAAACTGATCAGGATTTGCCGTAGGATGGAGGTGAAGGCCCTCATGCTGTAATTAGATCTTATAACGTAACATTTTGCTAATGAGTTGCTTCGCAGTCGCAGTACGTTCCGGATATTTATCTCCGCCGATATATTCTCCGTCTTCCAATCTAAATGAAATTTGAAGAATGGAACCCGCTCCACGTGCATCAATCCTGATTTTCACTTCAATAGGGCCTGCATCAAGGTCTGCAAGTTTCGCGGCGCGGTATTGCAGGTCTGGAAACCGGTCATCATAAAGTTCGGCACGACTGAGGAAATATCCAACCGCTTGGCGTTCAATCATGTTGGTTGCAAGTGGTGATTCAATGATGAACACCGGAACTTGATTTCCATATTCAAGCACGCGGCCATCTCGAATCAAAATCGGCGTATTGTTGTCGACCAAGGAAACTCCTTCCCTTGAATTGAGTTGCTGCTCAAGCAATTGCACCCGGCGCTCACGCTCCTCGAGATCCTTGAACCGGGATTCTTTGTTGGCGTAGTCGGCCTCTTTGCGTTGCAAGACGGATTCTCGCTGCGAAAGCAACTTTTCCTTGTCGGCCGTGGCGACGTCGCGTGCTGCGAGGTCTTTTTCTTGTTGGTCGAGCTTTGCGCGTTGCTCGCGCAGGAAGCGCACCTGCTCACCCTCGGGTACGCGTACCTTTGCGAGGCTGTCGACTTTGCTTTGCAAGGTTGCAATCCCGCGCCGCAGCTCTGACTCTCGTTGGCCGACGGTGTTGAGCAGTTTTTGAAGGCTGTCGCGTGCACTTGTCTGCGTGCGCAATGCCCGCTCGTTGGTGTTGAGTTCTTTGCGCAGCGCGCTGCGTTGCACACGCATGGCAATAGCGCTGTCGCTCAGCATCTTATTGTCTGCATTGGCCTTGGTCAGAAGCTGTTCCTTGGCTGCAAGGTTGTTTCCCAGATTCTTGTTTTCCTGTTTCAGGCGATCCACCTCTTGCTGCGTCGCAGAGCGTGATGAGCTATTTTCTGCGAGCCGTGCTTCTGCATCACTGAGAGATTTTTGAAGTGCGGATTTGGCCTTGACCGCCTCGGAGAGCTCCAAATTGCGTGATGCAAGATCCGTTTGGGCCTTGCGAAGGTCACGATCCTTGTTTTGCAAGTCTGTTTGAGCCTTGGTGAGGGCCTCCTTGGAGGCAGTTGCTTCTTTTGCAGTCGCTTGGGCGCGTTGAAGTTGTTGCTTCAAAATCAGGATGCTGTCGGCCATGGCTTTGTTGGTCGCGTTCTCGGCCGCAGGTTCCGGATTGGTTTCCGCCACGGCATTTCCACTTTCCAATGCGGCAATTTTGGCAAGAAGCTTTTTTTGTTCGGATTCGGCTGCGACCAAACGCCGTTCCTGTTCGTCTTTTGACTTTTGGAGTGCCGCCATTTCAGTTTGAGTCTGCGTCAGCTCTGATTTTGCTGTTCCAGCTGCCCTTCTTGCAGTCCGAATCTCCCCATTGAGGCTGTCAATGAGGTTTTCATTGGGCAATGTGGCAACGACCGCGGCATTTCCTTCGCGCAGGTTGCGATTTTCGGCTTCCAACGAAGTGATGCGCTCCTCCAGCTGCATTTTTTTGCCGTTGAGGTAATCGTTGTCTTCTTTCAGGCGGCCAAGGTTACGCTCGCGAACCTCCGCTTCCTCACGCAAGGCGATATTTTTGACTTGCGCTTGCGAAAGGAGGTCAAGCAGACTGTCTGCTGCAGCAGTACCCGCCAAGCCTTGCCCTTCGCCCAGTCCCATGGCAAGTTTGGTTTTGTATTCCTGCAATTCGATGCGCAGTCCTTCATTTTCACTGCTCAACTTGGCCATTTGTTCGGCGGTCGATTTCCCTCCTGCAGACAGGCGTGTCAACTGTTCACTGTACCGGATGGCCACGCCCAACAGCGAATCATTTTCCGATTCGAGCTTGGCATTCAATCGATTGAGACGCTTGGCTTCCTTTTCAAGATTGGCCATTTCGCTAGCGGTTTCATTGCTGATGCTCACGTCGTCTGCCACGTAACTTTGACCGATCAGGGCCTCGACACGCTCGTTGAGCATCGTTACCGAATCTTGCAAGCGCTTGGTCTCCTTGACCTTGGAGGCAAGAATGTCATGCTTGCGTTGCAAGGAAGCCTGCTCGATTCTCTGGGTTTCTGCTTCAGCGATCAATTGACTTTCGCGTGCTTCCAAGGCTTGGATGCGTGCGTTGAGACGCTGGAGCGTCGTGTCTTGCACCTGCGTTTTGGCCTCTGAAGTTTTTTTGTCTTCGTTTGGCTGTTTGTTGTCGTTTTTGAAGGGGTCCTTTCTCAGTAAAACGGATTCATTTTCAACTTCTTCTGATTTGAAATGTTCGGCAACCGAGGGTTGAATGCCAGAATCTTTTGCCACCGGTACTTTTTCAGGCTTTTCCAGTTTGGCAATTGTTCCATCATCCATCAGCAAATCACCAAAGCGTGCGACGTCACCGGAAGTCTCCTTGATCAATTTCGCAATGTCAATTTTGAGTTTTGTAGCCAATTCGGGGAATTCGCGCGAGTTGATGGACCTGCGGTAATCGTACATGACGACCACAGTGAGCTCGGTAAATTGCCCTTGAATGCTTTTGAGAAGGAAATAGAGGGATAAATCGCGCTCATCTGCAATCGGTGCATAGCGGATGTTCTCATAAATAATAGAGCGCTCGTATTGAAAGGGCGGCGTAGGTTCGACAGCTGCGACATGCGCAATCACCTGGTTGGCGACAAACCGCTCGCTACGCTCCAAAGTGAACCGAAATCCCGTCACAGGCTTATTGTAGAGGGAAATGCTCAGCTCCTCGACCGCGACTTCCTTCGAAAAACTCGGGACATAGCTCCCCATCAGGCATATCAAGCCAATCACTGCCATTAGGCAACGGTTCCTGCAAATCCTCATTCGCGGCAATTCATTCAAACGTTAAAGGTACGGAGAGAATAAACAATGGGGAATGGGCAATGGACATGCACGCCCAAAAACGTAGGTGAAAGTGGACAGTACCGCAATTTTGTAAATGAAGCCCTTTAAAATGTGGCTCTGGGGTCGCTTTTGTCTCCAAATGGGAGTGACAAGGATCATTCTTTTGACAACCAATCGACAGGAGGAAAATGGAACGCGGAATGGAAATTTGGAATTGAAATTTGAACGATATGGAAAAGCTGCGAATCCTGCTCTTTTTTACAGTCTTGGCGACATTACTTGGATCGACTTCCTGTACCCCGCAGATGGATGAAGGCGGTGGCAAGCCGATGGAGGAAAATTCCGGGAAAGCTGTCAATTCCGACCCGAAGCCCGCTCCAAAGCCAGAAATTCCTGACGAACCCTGCCATTACAACGGACATCAGCTGCACGTGGGTCCCAAGGGTGGTTGCTACTACTTCTACGACGGTCGCAAAAAGGAATATGTCGACCACAGCTTCTGCAAAGACTGCGAAAAGGAGAAAAAGGCGAAGTAGACCCGCCAAAGTCGCCTCATTTCACTGAAAACCAAGAGTCAAAGCGCTAGAAAGGCTTCCAATGAAACCTTACCCTGCTCACTGCAATAGGGGAGAAGTAGCCGGGCGATAATGTGAAGGTAATGCTTGATTTGCTGGTCAAGGCTCAATTGAGAAAGGCTGATCGTCGCTTCCGATATCCAAAAGCGGATAATCAGTGCCAAGGCGGAAACTAGATATGCAATTTCGACTTCGGATTCGATCGACAGGTCTCCATTGTGAATCAGAGATTGCAGATTGCCCGTTAAAGCACTGTTTCGGTTGGTGGATGTCTCCTTGTACCGTTCTGCAATCCTCGGATTTTGAGTCATAAGATGCACGAAGCTGAGGAGGAGGCAACGGTATTGAATTTGATTGCGGAAAACCTGTCCCAGCATTTCAAAGAAGGAAGTGATGTCAAGGTGATCCTTCGGGAATATCGTCTGGGAATTTAGCAATGAGAGATTGCGCGAGAGTCGATCGACCAAATCGTCTTTGGTCGGAAAATAGTAATTGATGTTGCTCACACGCATTTTCAGGTCTGTAGCTAACTCGCGTAAGCCGACATATTCAATCCCCTTTTCGTTGAACATCTCAAGGGCACGTTTCAAAATAATGTCTTCCGTTTTCATATCAAAAATTTGGACAATGTCCAAAAGTGGCTATATTTGTTCAAAAATACATGTTTTATGAATCAAAAACTTCCACACACCATCCAAAATTGCGTCGGCGAAGAGTTGACATTTCAAAGCATTGTTTCAGCGGGAGATGAAAAACGCATATTGGTTCATGCGTCTTGTAAGCCGGGAGCTGGCCCGGCAATGCATGTTCATTTTCGGCAGGATGAAAGCTTGACCGTACGAAAGGGAAAAATGGGTTATCAAATTCTTGGCGAAGCCCCCAAGGTTTGCGAAGTCGGGGAAACGATCCTGTTCCCGCGCGGAACTCCTCATAAATTTTGGGCTGCGGATGGAATTGACCTTGAGATGGAGGGATGGATCCAACCCGTTGACAACATAGTTTTTTATTTATCAGCGATTTATGCGGCACAGAATGCTTCTGGAAAAGCACAGCCCGAGGCCTTTGACGGGGCTTACCTCGCGACGCGCTACAAATCGGAATACGATGTCCCGGAAATTCCTGCGTTTGTGAAAAGGGTTATTTTTCCGATCACAGTCTTCATCGGAAAGCTTCTAGGCAAGTACAAAAAGTTCAAGGATGCACCCGAGCCTTTGGTTTGAGCGCAGCCGATTTTGTCGCGTTCCTCCATTTGGATAAAAGAGGACTGCTTTTTTTTTGTGGGGGGAGCCCGATGAAAATTTTTCCCCAGAACCAACTGAGAAGTCAACATTTGTCAAGAAGGCTGATCCGCACTGCTTAATTTCGCAGCCGTATGTGGAAATTATTCATCCGTTCGCTGCTGTTTAGTCTCGATGCCGAGAAGGCCCACCACCTCACATTCAAATTGTTGCGTGTATGGTTTGCCATTCCCGGTCTGCGTTTTCTCACACACCGCGCCCATCACATCCGAGATGCCCGTCTCGAACGCGAATTGTTTGGTCTTAAATTCCGCAACCCCGTGGGGCTCGCTGCCGGATTTGACAAAAATGGCCTCCTTATCCGCGAATGGGGTGATTTGGGCTTCGGATTTGTCGAGGTCGGGACGGTGACACCCAAGCCGCAAGACGGCAATCCCAAGCCCAGGCTGTTTCGTTTGCCCAAGGATCAGGCGATCATCAACCGGATGGGCTTCAACAACGATGGCTTGGCCGTCTTGACCGAGCGCCTCCGCAATGCGCAACGCGGGCGCTTGATCGTCGCCGGAAACATTGGCAAAAACAAAGACACGCCCAATGCCGACGCTGCGAGTGACTATGAAAAGTGTTTCGAAGCGCTTTACCCCGTGGTAGACTTTTTTGTCGTGAATGTCAGCAGTCCCAACACACCGGGTCTGCGTGAATTGCAGGAAAAGGCACCGTTGACGGCGTTGCTGCAAAGTCTGCAAGCCCTGAACTCCGCAAAGCCGAAACAAAAACCGATTCTTCTGAAAATCGCTCCCGACCTCACCGATACGCAACTCGATGACATTCTGGACATTGTGCAGACGACAAAATTGGCGGGTTTGGTCGCGACCAATACGACGATCAGCCGGGAGGGCTTGCAAACAGGGGGGGCTGAAGTAGAGGCGATTGGCGCCGGCGGCTTGAGCGGCGCGCCCCTGCGGGCGCGCTCCATGGAGGTGCTGCGCTACCTGCGCGCACGTGCTCCGAAGCTGCCGCTGATCTCCGTCGGAGGCATCATGACCGCCCAAGACGCTGCCGAACGCCTCCAAGCAGGCGCAGACCTTGTACAGATCTACACGGGATTTGTCTACGGCGGCGCCTATTTGCCCAAACGGATTTGTAGGGCTGTGCTCAAATAAAGCGAAGAATCTGGAAATCAGGGGATAAAGAGAAGGTTGCTCAAACCCCTCGGCCTTCCTTCCAAAATCTCGTGAAAATCCTCCTCCGAATCGGTTTTGATACCGCATCCCGAAATGTTGCCGGACATTTGGTGGAGGAGGTCAACTGAGAAGGAACACGATGGCTTGAAGACGTTCCCTTGGAATTCAAAACCCCAGATGATCGTCCCTCCCGAACGCATCCTTATATCTTCCGTACAACTTTCTGGTCGTGCCTGAAATGGGTGTGAATTACGCCCCTCGGGAACTCCGTAACTTGCCGCCTTGTATTGAAAATCCAAAAACCGTTCGTACCATTCTGTGTGCGAGCGCCTTCGAATGGCCGGAAAAGAAAATATCGTCAAAGACAGGGCCACAAAGGCCGAGGAACAGGACAAAAGCGTCGAGCAGGGCCTACGCCGTGAAAAACGTAGCAGGCCTGCTGCTGAACCTGCTGTGGCGGCCGCGCCTGTCGCCAAAGGCAATAAAGTGTCGCAGTTTTTCTCGTTCATGCGCTCCGAACGCGGGCGCAAAGTGCTCGGACTTGTGGTCATTCTCACGAGTGCGGTGATGCTCTTTTCCTTCATTTCGCACTTTTTTACAGGTTACAAAGATCAAGCAGGCGAAGGCTTGCCCGCAAATTGGCTGGGTGGTGTCGGTGCTTGGCTCAGCGAATTGTTTGTACGCAAAGGCTTTGGCGCCTTGGCGGTTGTGATTCCGTTGTACACCGGTTTGTGGGGGTTTGCCATTCTGGAGAAAAAATATTCTCCATTTCTGTTCAAAATCCTCAAATACGTCTTCTTTTCCGTCATTTGGGGTTCGATTTTCTTGGCTTTTTGCTCCTATTTGATCTGGAACAAGCCAAGTTTGCTCGGCGGCGGCTTCGGATGGTACATGAATGAGCTGCTGATGTATCCAATTGGCCGAATCGGAACCGGATTGGTCGTTGTCGTTTCCTTTTTGGTGTTTTTGGTCGTCAATTTTAATGTCGACCTGCCTTTTAGTAAGCTTTTGCCGAAGAAACCAGGTGAAGTCGATGCTGAAGTAGGCGCAGAAGGTGAGTCCGAGGAGCCTGAGGATGCGTCGAAGGACAATGTTCAGGCAAAAGATCCGCTTTTGGAGAAGAGGAGGAGGAGGAAGAAGGCGACGAATTCCAAATCTCCGTGCGGCCGGTCGTTGAGAAGAAGCCCGATGAAACTGTGGTGAATGAAAAGCCGGAGGAAACGCCATTTGTGAATGGCACAGATCTTCCATTGGTAATCACAGCCGTGACCGAAACACCCAAAAACAAAGGAAAAGTCGAGCCCGTATTCGAAGTCAGCCTGCCTGCACCCGACGAAATTCCCGAGCTGAATACCTACCGCGACTCCGTGCTGCCCGTCAACAATGGGCTCGATTTTGCGATTGAGGATACCCGTGCACGCGAAGCCGCTGGCATTGACCGCCCGCCGGTCGTGCCGCTCAATGGCGACAATATTCATCAGGTCGAGGAGGACATGTTTGAGAAAATCGTCCCCGACGGTAGTCTCGAAACACTTGATCCCGACGAGGAAGTCGGCGATTGGACGGCCTACGACCCCACGCTCGAATTGAGCACCTACCAATATCCGACGATTGATTTGTTGGAGCAGCGCGACGGCAATCAAAGCCGGGAAGTGAACCGCGGCGAATTGGAGGAGAACAAAAACAAGATCGTCCAGACACTTCAGAACTATAAGATTGACATTACGAGCATCAAGGCGACGATCGGCCCGACGGTCACCTTGTATGAAATCGTGCCTGCGCCGGGCGTGCGGATTTCCAAAATCAAAAATCTGGAGGATGACATCGCCCTGAGCCTCTCGGCCTTGGGCATCCGTATCATCGCGCCGATTCCTGGAAAAGGCACGATCGGTATCGAAATCCCGAATTCGAAGCCGGAAATCGTGTCGATGCGTTCGGTCATGAGCACGGAAAAATTCCGCGATACCAAAGCCGAATTGCCCTTGGTGCTTGGCCGTACGATCAGCAACGAGGTGTACATCGCCGACCTTGCAAAAATGCCGCACTTGCTCATCGCAGGTGCAACGGGGCAAGGTAAGTCCGTGGGTATCAACGGTATCATTTCGTCGATTCTCTACCGGAAGCACCCTTCGCAGGTCAAATTTGTGCTGATCGACCCTAAAAAGGTGGAGTTGAGCCTCTATTCGAATCTGGAAAGCCATTTCTTGGCGGTCTTGGAAGCGAGTGACGAACCGATCATCACGGATACCAAGCAAGTGATCGGTGTGCTGAACAGCCTTTGCGTGGAGATGGATTCGCGGTACGATCTGCTGAAAAAGGCTGGCGTGCGCAACCTCTTGGAATACAACGCCAAATTTACCAGCCGCAAGCTCAATCCGAAAAAGGGACACCGCTTCCTGCCTTATATCGTGCTCATCATCGACGAGTTTGCCGACTTGATGATGACCGCCGGCAAAGAAATCGAAACACCGATTGCGCGTTTGGCGCAGTTGGCCCGTGCGATCGGCATTCACTTGATTTTGGCCACGCAGCGTCCGTCGGTCAACGTCATCACCGGTATCATCAAAGCCAACTTCCCGGCCCGTATTTCCTTCCGCGTGACTTCGAAGGTTGACTCACGCACCATCCTCGATACAGGCGGTGCCGACCAGTTGGTTGGACGTGGTGATCTTCTTTTAAGTACAGGCAGCGAGATTGTGCGAATCCAGAATGCATTCATCGATACGCCCGAAGTAGAAAATTTGGTCAATTTTATCTCCGAGCAAAGAGGCTATCCAACGCCCTATTACCTGCCGGAAGTGCCAATGGAAGGCGGTGATGATGACATCGATGAGGACGATCTGGGCGAAAGGGATGACTTTTTCTCCGATGCAGCAAGGTTGGTGGTGAAGCACCAGCAGGGATCAACATCCTTGATTCAGAGGCGATTAAAGCTCGGATACAACCGCGCAGGCCGTATCATTGACCAATTGGAAAAGGCGGGAATCGTCGGTTCCTTCCAGGGAAGCAAGGCCCGCGAAGTTTTAGTGCAGGACGAATACAGTTTGGAACAGATTTTGAATAACCTGCACTGAAAAGCACTTCTTTCCAGCAGCGTGACACAACTGTTACGCAATGTGGTTTGGGGAATTGGCGCCTTTGTAGGAAATTTGTCCCGTTGTATCAGCTTAAAGCTCAAATGAAAAAATTCAATCTCTTCCTTGGCATTCTGACCTTGTTTGCCCTGAGTTCCTCGACATTCGCGCAGAGCGACCCTAAATCTGACAAGATCATCAAGGCCTCGCAAGACAAGTTCAACAGCCTTGCCGACGTCACTGCCGAATTCACATATACCCTTACAAGCCCCGATCTCAAAAAGCCGGTGGTCAAAAAGGGCAAAGTGACGCTCAAAAAGAGCAAATACATGATCATTTTTCCCGATGAGGAAATGTATTGCAACGGCAAATACACTTGGGTGCTGATGAAATCGGATACCGAAATCTTGAAAAGCGATTTTGATCCAAAAGAAGACTTGAGTCCGGATCGCCTCTACAAAATGTACGAAAAGGATGTAAAAAGCGCATTCAACGGCGAGGAAGCCGGGGCCAACAAGGTTACCCTCTTCGCCAAGAACGACGACGGCGATATCTGGAAGACGCTTTTGTGGATCAATATCGAATCCAAACTCATTCAAAAGGCGATCATGTATGCCCGCAACGGCTCGCAATACACGTATGAGATGACCAACATCCGCGTGAATACTGGCGTTTTGGATGGTGTTTTTACCCTCGATGAGAAAAAATATGTTGACCAGGACTGGATCCTGACCAATCAGAGCGAGAAATAAGCATTCTCATTTTCCACTGAAAACAAAGACTTTGGTGCCCCGCATCGAAGTCTTTGTTTATTTTGCGGCATGACGCCAGCAAAGTTGTTTGAGGCGATCCAGGCAAAGCGGTCCATGCTTTGTGTGGGTCTCGATACCGATCCCCGTAAGCTTCCGCCGCACTTGCAAGGTGCTGCCGACCCCGTTTTCGAATTCAACCGGCAGATCATTGAGGCGACTGCCGAATTTGCTGTGGCCTACAAACCCAACATCGCGTTTTATGAAGCCCAAGGGCCTCGCGGTTGGGAAAGCCTGCGCAAGACGCTGGAGATCATCCCCAAAGATTGCCTCACCATCGCCGACGCCAAACGCGGCGATATCGGCAATACCAGCGAATTGTATGCGCGGGCATTTTTCGAGGAAATGGACTTCGATGCGGTAACCGTGGCGCCCTACATGGGCAGCGACAGCGTCAAACCCTTCCTTCAATTTCCCGGGAAATGGGTGTTTTTGCTGGCATTGACCTCCAACCCCGGCGCGGATGATTTTCAACTGCAAACGGTTGGCGGAGAACCGCTTTACAAACGGGTAGTGAAAACGGCATTGCATTGGGCGGATGGTCTGCCGGGGCATCTCGGCTTCGTCACGGGCGCCACAAGGCCGGAATATCTGGCCGAAATCAGGGCCTTGGCACCTGACAATTTCTTCTTGGTTCCCGGCGTTGGAGCCCAAGGAGGCGATTTGGACGCAGTCTGTCTAAATGGGAAGAATGACCTCGGCGGATTGCTCATCAATGCGAGCCGGAGCATCATTTTTGCCAGCAGTGAACGTGATTTTGCCCAAAAAGCTGCCCAAGAAGCTGCAAAAATGCAGTTGGCGACGGCAGCATTTTTGAGTTGAGCCCCAACGATCGCATCGCATTTCGTTTTGTTGCTTCCTTGAAACTCTGCTGGAAAATGGCTAAGATCCTCCTTGGGAATCGCTATATTCGAGGGATCAAAGCGCAATGTGAGATGCGGAAATTTTTATTGTCGGCAGTTTTCCTGTTTCCCCTTTGGATTTTCGGGCAGTCCAATCTGGGTCTAGTCTGGGCACCGAAGGTGGTCGTCGCCAATGGTGCCACCTACGACAATATCCGCCCCCAAATCGCAGTTGTGGAGGGCGAACTGCCTTTGGTGCTGTGGTGCCGCTCAGTCGGAGGGAGGCATGGCTACGTCGCCCGCTGGAATGGAACGGCATTCGATGCACCCTTCAAGATCAATCCGACGGGTGGAATCAACGCCTACAACGTCGAAGGGCCGAATATCGTCGCCCGCGGTGACACCGCGTATATTGTTTACGTCAGCACTCCGAGTTCAAGCGCTCAAGTGTTGCTGCGCAGCAGCTTCGACGGCGGACGAACATGGAATGCCCCACAATGGGTCGATAGCCTCAGTACCGACATGCCGACATTCGCGAATGTAGAGATTTTGCCCGGCGGTCACCCCATCGTTACCTACATCCGGCAAACGGTCAATTATGCCTCTCCGCGTTGGGTCGTGCGCAAAAGCAACGATGCCGGGCAAACTTGGTTGCCGGAGGTTCCTGTGAGTGGTGCGGCGCCCGGTACCGATGTCTGCGACTGCTGCACCGGCCATACCTATGCGCATGAAGGCAAGGTGATCGAGGTTTTTCGGAACAACGACAACAACCTGCGGGACTTTTGGGCCACCATCTCGACGGATGGTGGCGCGAGTTTTCCCACGGCGATCGACTTGGATACGACAGATTGGACCTTGGCGGCTTGTCCAAGTTCGGGTTCGTCTTCCGTCCTCGTTGGCGACACGATTTACACGGCTTTTATGAGCCAAGGCAGCAACGGGCTTGCCCGTGTTTGGTTGGGCGCAGCACATCTTGGAACGGGCCAAATGGCCTACAACAGAATGCTGAACGGCAATGTGCCGAGCAACACGATTCAGAACTATGTTTCGATGTCTGGCTACGGTGATACAGTTGTGGTCGCTTGGATGGAAAGCAGCGGAGGAAATCCGGAGATCCTGCTGCGGTATTCGTTTACAGGCGTGGCTGATTTGTGGACCCATCCTGTCGTGAATGTGACCGAGTTGGCAACGGGACAACAAAGCTTCCCCGACCTTCTTTGGAAAAATGGCGCCGTGCATCTGGTTTGGCAGGATGAAGCGACGAATCAGGTGGTGTACCGGCGGGCCGAGGTGGGGATTCCGGCAGGACTTGGAAACGCATTCGAAGGAAGCTGGACACTCTACCCAAATCCTGCAAAGGACCGGGTCACGCTCGATGCGCTTCCTTCGGCTGCGTGCACTTTGAGTTTGATGGACATTCGTGGACAGTTGTTGTATCGGATGGAATTGTCACACAAGCATCGGGCAGCGTTGGATTTGGCGGGAGTTGAAGCTGGCGTCTATTTCCTGCAGCTCACTTCGGATGGCGTGCATTTGGGCACCAAAAAGCTGGTGGTGCAGCGCTAATCCGAATGCTATTTCCTGAAAATGTTTAGCTTTGGCCATGGCGCACGGGCACCACGACCACGCAGGGCATGACCATGGGCATGCACACGCGCATCACCACGATGGCACGCACCATCACCATGGCCACCATGGTGCCATCGGCAACCTCAAAGTCGCATTTTGCATGATTTCGGGGATTCGCTCGCCTTGGGCATGGCTTGGTACCTTGAAAAGGTGGCAGCCAAGGAAAGCGACCGATCCTATTCCTATGGTTATGCGCGATTTTCCGTTCTGGGTGCGTTTATCAACTCGGTAGTGCTGATTGTAGGCGCGATTTTTATTCTGCAAAATGCCATTCCGCGTTTGCTGAATCCCCAAGCAAGTGACGCCACGGGCATGATTGTCTTCTCGTTGATCGGCATTGCGGTGAATGGCGCAGCTGTCATTCGCCTGCAAAAAGGATCGACCCTCAACGAACGTGTGGTAGCTTTGCATCTTTTGGAGGATGTGATGGGCTGGGTCGCCATTTTGATCGGCAGCATCGTGATGCGCTTTTGGGATGTGCCCATTTTGGATCCGATTTTGTCGATCGCCATCATGACTTACGTGTTGGTGAATGTATTCCGGAACCTCGGCAAGAGCTTTCGCATTTTTCTGCAAGGCACTCCCCAACAATTGGTTCCCGCCGAAATTGAAAGCAAAGTCCGAGCCGTGGAAGGCGTCGTGGACGTCCATGACCTCCATCTCTGGACGCTAGATGGCCAATACAATGTCGCCACGCTGCATGTTGTTGTTGCCGGTCCGATTGATTTGACGGCAGTCGAAGCCATCAAGGTGCGTGTACGGCATCGCCTCAAGGAGTTGCTGATCGAGCATGCCACCATCGAAATCGAAGACGAATCGGTTGATTGTGAGCTCGGTGACTGCGCCGATCATACGCATTTTGGCAAGCCGGAAGAACCCAAACACCTCGACTTTGAGCTGGAATCACGGTCCAAGCCCATGCCCGAGGAACATTTTCATCCGGATTAAGCCCTCCCCCGAAACCGCATCACGATTTCCTTGTCCACGCCGTCACCGATCGGTTCAAATCCCTGTGATCGGAAAAAATATTCGGCCAAGGCATTCTTCCGAGAAAAGCTCGTGCGGATTTCCTTGCATTTGGGCTGATTGCGCAGCATGTCGAGCAATTGCCGAAGGGCGATTTTGCCAATTCCTTGCTCTTGGTGCGCCTTGTCCACCATGATCCGGCTGATCCAACAAATGGCATCAAACTCGCCGTACATCAGGAAGCCGACCAATTCTTCGCCTTCGAAAATGCCGTAGGGGAATAGGTTCTCAAATTTGCTTTGGGCAATCGAGAATAACACCGAAGGCAGGAAATCTTCCTGATAATCATGGAGTTCGAGCCGAGTGGCCTGCTCCCAGTTGAAGCGGTTCAGGGGTTTGATCTGAACCTTGGCGTCAGTTGAAGATGGCCTTTCCATCGATTTTGAATTTTTTGATTGCTTCTACTTTGTCATCAAACAGATAGGCTTCGACTTCCCAAGACGTGCCGTCATCGAGTTTGAAGCTCAAATTGCAGCTGTTGTTGTTGGGCCAAGTCGCGGTGACCGACTCCTTGGTCAAGGATTGCGCTTGGTGCTCAAAGCTAAACGATTTGTCGCCTGCGGGTACGATGAGCTTGACGGTCACAATGATCGGTCCGGCAGGCGATTCGCGTTTGCCCGATACGTCGATGCTGCGATCACCTTCCGGAGATTTGAAGGTCATCGATTCAATCGGGCCCCCACAACTGCTGAAAAAAAGCGTCAACAGACCGAGGAATAGAATGGATGTGAGTGCGTTTTTCATAGAACCTTCTTTTTCTGCAATGTCGCTACAAATTCCTTCAGGTAAAAGGGCTCAAACGTGACCAAATCTTCATGGTCGCCGGATTCAAATTTGGCTTGAGCACCTTTTCCCATGGATGCTGCAGAGGATACGCGGTCACCCAAGACAATTGCATTCGGATGTTGGCCTAGAATCGGTTCACATTTTGCGGCGCCATCGCCCAAAAATAGAATTTTTCCTTTTGCCAATTCTTCCTGAAATGCATTCTCTTCCACGATCAAGGCTATCGGCTCGTTGCTCGAATGCAGCTGGCTGTCAAATAGTTGGGTAAAAACTTCCATTCGGCGGGCATCGATCATCGGGCAAATCCAAGCGTCCATTTTCGCGGCAAAATCTACAACCGACCAAGCCAAGGCTTCCAGACTGCTGAGGCTCAAAAGCGGAATGTCCAAAGCCATGCAAAGCCCCTTGGCCACGGACACGCCCACGCGCAAGCCCGTGTAGGAGCCGGGGCCGCGCGCGACACAGACGGCGTTGAGATCCGAAGCCTTCAGCTCCATGTCTTGCAAAAGCCGCTCGATCATCACCGTAACAAGCCGTGCATGCGTGCGGTTGGAGTGGTTTTCTTGCAACGAAACCAAGATTCCATCCTCAAACAGCGCGACACTGCTTACGTCTGTTGCAGTCTCAATCGCCAAAATACGCACCTTGGAATCGGTTTGCGGATTGACTTGATCTAGATTTTTCTTTTTCGACACGGCGCAAATTACGTATTTTGCACTGTTTTCAGCAACCTAACAACGGCACAAGGCAAGATGCACATTCACTATTTTTTGCTCCGGAAAATTGCAGCGCAGCTCGATCAAGCGGTCAAGGGCGGCATTTTTGCGGAGGCATTCACGCAGGAGAAGGATCAATTGATGATCGGCCTCGGCACGCCTGACAAGGATGTTTGGCTGCGGGTTTCCTGCGGTGCGCCGTTGCCCTTTATTTGGCCGCTCAATCAATTCAACAAGGCAAAAAAGAATGTTCGTGCGATTTTTCCACAGATTGAGGGCCTGAAAATTCAGCGGGTGCATTGCCTTCCCTACGAACGGGTGATCCTGATCGACTTGGAAAGGTATTATCAGATTGCCCTGAAAATGCATGGGCTCATGAGCAATGTGCTGCTGCTGCATTCGGGGAAGGTCGTGGATCGGTTTCGGCAACATTCAGAGGCGGATCTTGAATTTCTTCCGCAGGCGGGGATTTACAACGAGAATGCCATCAAGGGTGAAGAATTTGCCGAATTGCCTGTTGCGGCGCATTTGAAGGCGATTTCTCCGATTTTTGAGAAGCACTTTGTAAAGTTTGTCGAGCAGAAACTAGGGGAGGGCCTCGACTTCGAATCCGCGTTCAAGGCCTGCTTGGAGGCTGCCAATGACGAGCGTTATTACCTGTTGCGGCGGGCAGACCGCATTCAGCTCCTGTTGTTTGCTTCGGGCCATCCCGAGGAAATAGAGGTAGTCGGCATGTCGGCGGCTTTGAACATGTTTTTCCGCAGTTTCCATCAATACCAAGGTTACGCGCGGATATTCGAAGCCATCAAAAAACCGATGGAGCGCCATGTGAACCGTATTCAGGGACAAATCGATTCGTTTTACCTCTCCATCGACACGATCACCAACGAGCGGCCGCCCGAGGAAATCGGACATATTCTCATGGCCAACCTGCATTTGCTCACGCAAGGTGAAAAGGAGGTCGAATTGGTGGACTTCTACCACGATCAACCCATCAAGATCAAACTCAAACCCGAACTGAATCCGCAGCAAAACGCGGAGCAGTATTACCAAAAACAGAAGAAGCACCGTTCCCGCGCCAAACATTTGGAGGAGCAAATCACCCGTTTGGAGCAAGAATTGGCCGTTTTCAATGAAGCCCGTGAGGGTTTTGCAAAATTTCCAGACCCCAAGGATCTGCGTTTGGGTGCCGACGGGATGGATTTGGAGCTTTTACGGCGAATGAATGCATTCGGCACTGAATTTTTGCCCTTGGTGGAAAGCGGAAAAGCTGAAAATGCGGCGCAAAAGCATGGCTTCCACGAATTCAAGAAAGAAGGCTACACGATTTTAGTCGGAAAAAATGCCAAGCAGAATGATTCGCTGACATTCGCCTACAGCCGCAAAGACGACCTATGGCTTCATGCGCGCGACACGCCCGGCTCGCATGTGATTATCCGCAACCCGACCGCGGGCGCGATCCCCAACCAAGTATTGGAATTCGCTGCATCCTTGGCTGCCAAACACTCCAAACGCAAGCATGAAAAGCTCGTCCCCGTCCAATACACCGAACGAAAGTACGTGCGCAAGGTCAAAAATGGCGCAGCAGGCCAGGTTTTGGTGGAGCGCGAAAAGGTGATTATGATCGAACCGTTTGAAGTTTGAGTTCGAGAATGAAGTTCGAGGGTGTTCGCGTCGTTGGTGCTACCGAGAACGCGGTGTGAGCGCCAAAGACGCTGATCCAATCACTCAACCTGCAATTTCGGGCATCAAGGGGCCTGGCGCATGAAAGGAGCAAGCATCGGTGCCGTATTCACCAGTGGCAAAGACCCAAACAAGGCTAGCCGTATCTTCGAGTTCGAGGTAAATGGAGACGGTGCCTTTTTCGTCCTTATAGGTGTAAACATCTGTTGGATAAGCATCCCCATTGTCATCGTCTTGAATGGGCGTTTCACCAGGGACCAATTGGGCGATGCCTTGCACGGTCACATAACAATCCGTTTGGCTGTCTTTGGTGAGCAAACGGAAGGCAAGTGTTGACTCATTTTGGGTGAACCAGACTTTCCATTCGCGGGAGCCAAGGGTGCGCACGCGCTTTTGGGAATAGTTAAAGGCTTCAAAACTCATATCCTGCCAATTTCAGGGTTTGACGGGAAGGAAACAAGGAGAAAGAAAAACTCCAGCCTTTTGAGCTGGAGTTTTTGAATTTTTTCAATGATTTGGGCAAATCAACGCGTATTGGCAACGCCACCGACGTCTTCAATTTTGTCCATTTTACCCATCGTGTAATTGGCTTGCGGGACTTCCCAATCGGAAGGAACCACAAATGCCTTTACAGAGCCAACGCCAAATGAGCTGACCTTGACCATATTGCCTTGGTTACCACCGAGGACCTGGATTTTAGATCCGTCGACACCGACCACAAAACCTACGTGACCTTTACCACCGCCGTAATCGAATACCGCGATTGAGCCGTAGGCTGGCTTAGCGATCTTCTTGCCATACTTGGCCCAGCTCAAAGCTGCTGCACTTCCCGTGATGGGTTGCCCAGCCTGCTTCATGACCCAGTTTGCAAACGATGCACACCAAGGTGTTTCATCATCCTTGAATTTGCCAGTGGTGGAGTGGTACTCGATCACGCGTGGATTGTGCTTCGAGCCTTCGATTTCTTTCACACCGTTTTCGCCTTCTGCGACGGAGATCCAGCTAGGCTTGACCAAATTACCACCTTTGGCGCCGTCCTTGCCGCCAGCAACGGGAGCTTGCGGAGCAGGACCATTGCCCTTGGTAACATATTTGCCCGAAACCCAGCGATCAGGACCGATTTTCATCCAGCCATTGTCTTCTGAAAGAATGGTGACTTTCGCGCCTGATTTGAGCGTATCAACCACTTTGCCGTCTGTGCTAGGTGTACTGCGCACGTTCAGTTGACTTGCCGTGACTGTGCCCGTTGCGACAGGCTTGGCGGCTTCGGCCGGTTTGTTTGCGGGGGAGTTTTCCGTGGCCTTGCCATTGAGTTTCACGAAGTCGGCCGAAACCCATTGGCCGTTGCCGATGCGCAGCCAACCGTCTTTTTTCTCATAAACCTGCACCTTGGCGCCGGTAGCCAGCGGATTGCCCACTTTGCCAAAGCTTGCACCTGCACCGGAACGCACGTTCAGTGAACTTGCAGTAACGGTGCCGCTGTCGATGGCCGTCATGGAATTGTTTCCGTTTCCAGTCGAAGGCGACGTTGTTTCCTTCTTTGGCTCATCCTTGGCCGGCGGAGCCTGCGTAGGTGTCTGAGCTGGGGTCTTGCCCGCAACAGCAGCATCCATGAATGCCTTCCTGCGCTCAAAACGATCCTTTGGAACACCAAATTCAGTCATCCAACGCTTGTTGCCGATGGCTGCCGCAAAACCCTTGAGGTCGTTTTTGACTGCAAAAGGCTGAATCCACTCACGTGTCGATGGCTTGTAGTCGCCGCGATAACGCAAGTCGACCAAGATTTCCATGATGGCATTGTGGAGATTGTCAAAATCGACATCGCCAAATTTGTCCTTGGCGGCTTTCTTTTCGCTGATGTCAATGACACTTTTCTTCATCTCGGCATAGACAATCTCAAACAGCAATTTTTGCTGATCGTGATTGATGGCGCCGACTTTTGCCTTGTTGTTTTTGACCCAAGTTCCAGCTGCATCTCCCTGAAGGCCAGCGCCTGTGCTCAGAAGTGTAGCTTGCGCGCCAGTAATGCCGGCGGCATTCAGGTGTGCAAGTACACCTTTGGCGGTGCGGCTGCCAAGGTCATAACCACGGCCAATTGTGACGCCAGATGCGCCTCCAGGCCAGTGGCAAACTTTTGTATCGTATTTTCCAGAGTCTTGACCTTCAGAGTCAAAAGTCACTTGACCTTCTTTGACCTTGAGGGGATCTTCTTTTTTCTGGACAGGACCTGAAGCGCTCGCACTGCTGCTGCCGCTGCTGCCTGCTTCAAATCCAGCGGCAGGCTTCATCTGGGCAGCCATCGCGCCCATTGAATCGGCCTCTTTCTCTAATCCGGCGTCGTTGTTGACAGACATACCGCCGACAGATGCATTGGCTTGTACACGTCCTTCGCTCTGCTGCTTCACGTGGGCAAGTTCATGACCGATCAATTCCTGACCTTTTTGGGAACCTGGATCGTATTGACCAGGTGCAAAGTGCACGTCATTTCCTTGAGCATAAGCCAAAGCTCCTGCTTCGGAGGCTTTGTCTGAATTTGCGTGGATGTTGACGTTTGAGAAGTCGCTGCCCATGGCAGAACTCATCTGTGCATTCAATTCGGGTGAAAGTCCGCTCCCGGATCCGCCGTTGCCACCGCCACCGCCGTTGCCGGACGCATCCAGCTTGAACTGTGGGGGGGACATCGTGTTGTCCATCTTCATCTGGATCTGCTCTCCAGAATCATGCGTTTGCGCTTTCTTCTCCAAGGAAGTCTTTTCCATGGCAATTTTCTTTTTTTCAGTTCAACATAGTTTCAAACTCACAGCCGACAGGCTGCGTTGGATGTCTGTAACGGTCAGGTGTATAGCAGACGCCCTCCATGGGAAGGCGGTATCGTACAAAAGATGATCAAAAAGCATTGGGGAGGTAGAATTAGAGTTTCCCCAAATCTGACGGCGAAAGATAGAACGATTTGATAGGATTTGCAAGCAAATTCGGCAAGCCTTTTTGATTGAATTGATTTACAGCAGTTACGTTTTTTCCACAGGTTAAAAAGTGTGAAAGGAGACGCGAGAAATCCTCCTTTTGAAGAAATTAGCGCCATTATACCTGTCAATCCGGTGCTTTTGAAGATGAAACTGGAAAATTTGCTTGAGATTTTTGAATCTTTGTAGGGTAAGCAATGAAAAATGGATTTTCTGAAGGACTTGTTCGGATTTTTGTGGCAGCGTAAGGCATGGTGGATTACCCCGATCGTGCTGGTATTGCTGCTGATCGGCGCTTTGCTGATTTTTGGCGGCGGAAGCTCGGTCGCACCATTCATCTACACGCTATTTTGACCTTTTGTGCTTTTCAGGATTGCGGAAGGGCATTCGAAGTGGAATTCAACAGATGAAAACCAAGAAAGACGATTTAGGGGTTTGGGAGGCTGTGCGGGACGAGTTGCGAAAGTTGCGTGGAAAGAATCGATTTCGCGGAAATGAGGAGCATCTTTTGCTGCGGCGCGAAGTTCGAATTCACCGTGAAAGTCGTGGAAATCAGTTGGAAAGCGGCGTTGTGATCATTCACTTGACGCAACGGTTGGAAGATCTCTGGGCAGATGGGTTGCTGCAAGTGCCTGCACGCGTAGCCGAGATGAAGGATGGGTCGGCGGATGAGAATTGGCGTCAATGGCTGGGTTGGATTGTCGACGAATGCCGCGGAGCAGCCTATTTGCATACCAGCAGTGCAAGCGCAGCTTACCGGAAGTCGGATACCGGCAAGGAAACCAATAATTGAACAGGAAAATGGAACAGGATTGGAGGAGAATGGACAATAAAAAAGGGCTGAATAGCCCTTGTGCCCAGCGGGAGACTCGAACTCCCATGCCCTTTCGAGCACCACCCCCTCAAGATGGCGTGTCTACCAATTTCACCAGCTGGGCGGGGATTGGTGATTCGGCTGGGGCTCGAACCCAGGACCCTTTGATTAAAAGTCAAATGCTCTACCGACTGAGCTACCGAATCAAGTTGTTAATGAACGTCCCTAAATTTGGGAATGCAAAGATAAACACTTTTTCTGGAATGCAACATCAATTTACGACAATTTTTCTGCTGATGCTTTTGATTTTCGGCGGATGGTCAACAAAACTGAATGCCCAAGCGTCTTCGGATGGGGTGTTAAATAATTTAGAATCAGGAGACAAGGCGTTTGAGGCGGGGCAGTTTACCCAGGCATTAAAACTTTACGAAGACGTCTATTCTCAAGGAAAATTTTCTGAAAAAATGTTGTACCGCCTCGCCTACATGCACGAAAACCTGCGTGCCTACCCGCAAGCGATCTACTATTTGAAGAAGGCCGCGCAGGAATTTGGCGACAAAGGAACGGAAGGAAAGATCCGACAGCTCATGCAGCGACAAGGCAGCAACCGTTTCTTTACCGGGGACGGATGGAACGATTATTTGAGCTTCTACCGCAATTGGTCTTGGTTATTTTTTGGTGTTTTTGGAGCTTGTATTCTCGGACTTGGGGTTCATTATTGGATGCCCAACAACAACATGGCGGCTTGGCGGCAGCTCGCAGTAGTCGGTGTTTGGGCCATCCTGTTTCTTTCAGGGGCGGTGATTTTTCACCGGAGCTTCTTGATGCCGCAACGTGCTGTTTTGATGGAGAATACCGCTTTTTATGCGGAACCCGGCTTCAGTTCCAATCATCGGCTCAATGCCTTCAGCCTTGGCGAGACGCTGGATATCGATGATAGAAATGACGTTTGGTTGCAAGTTTCTGCGGCAGGGAGACAATGGTGGGTGCCCAAGTGGGTCGTCAGGGAGCTGTAATCGGCCATTCCTCGGCAAATGTAGCTCAATAGGGAGTCCCCAAAGACTTTTCCACGATGTTAGGAGGATATCTTTTTTGTATCTATCTTCCGTCATCAATTGTAGGTAGGTCTATTGTTTGTCAATCATGAATGTTCGTCGGATCGCGTCCTGCATCGCAGGGATTGTTTTTCCTTTGTTTAGTTCCTGGCTTGTTGCACAGAATTTGGTGCCTAATGCCAGTTTCGAAACAGGTGCCTGGGCGCAAGCCAATACAGGAAGTGCGGATTGGCTTACTACTTCCAACGTATTCGGAGTGCAAACACCGCATTCCGGGATTCGGTACATGGGTGAGGCCTTTGGAAATCAAGGAGGTAGCAACTTCAGGGAATATATCAAGTGTACCTTGACCTCCCCCATGACGATTGGTTCTGCCTATTACCTTGAGATGTGGGTTTCCCTTTCCGACAATTATGGGACTTATGCATGTAATCGACACGGGATGGCACTCACCACTACAAGCCCGTTTTATAATTTCAGCACTGGGCCAATTCCTTTGACCCCACAGGTGCAATCGCTCACGCCGCTCACAAGTCAAACAACATGGATGCTCGTTTCCGGAACCGTTACAGCAACGGCCGCATTTCAGTATTTGACCATTGGCAACTTTTTCAATGATGCCAACACCACCTATCAATTTGTCGGTGGCAACGGCTTTACCTATGGTTATTACTTCATGGACGACATTGTGGTGCAGCCGGCCGTGATTTTGGGCGAATGCTGCACGAGTTTTGATGTCGCAGCGGTTGAAAACAAAAATGTGAAGCTCAATTGGACAGTCGATCGGGATACCGAGGGAAAGATTTTCGAAGTTCAAAGGAGCCTCGATGGTGAAGTTTTTACTCAAGTATCCGCCATCCGTCTGGACCCGCAGCATTTGGAAACCGGGTTTGAATATGTGGATGTCACCGCACCGTTCAATGAAGACCTTCATTATCGCATTCTCCAAAACGATGCCAACGGCAATATTCGTTACAGCGAGGTGAAAAGCGTCCGTTTGGACAACGAGGGACATGGACAACTCAATGCCATATATCCAACTTTGCTTGCAGCGGACCAAGGCTTTCAAATCGACTTTTTGCGCCGTAGTGCCGAGGGGCTTCTCAATGTACAGGTCACCGACGCCGTTGGAAGGGTTGTTTATGACCGCGACCATGCGACGGTCGGTGGACTCAACAACCTCTGGGTCCTTCCTGGCAATCTCCATTCCGGGACCTATGTCGTCACCATTACAGGCGACGGAACCCGTGAAAGCGGAAAAATTCAAGTGATTCAATAAATTGATTACGATACGATTCGATGAAAAAGATAGCCTTTCTCCTTCTCTTTGGTTTCCTCGCAACGACCGGCTTTGCACAACTCGAAGTTGCAGTTTCACATGACGGCCAAAACATGGATGTCCAATTTCCTGCGGGCAATCTCGTGGAATACAAGGTCGCACTTGTGGATCCCATCAACCCGGGCTCCGTGGAATTGCAGTCAGGTCGATTGGATGCCAACTCCGCAGAATTGAGTGTCAAATGGGCCGCCGACCTGCGCTACATCTATGAAGTGTCCTACCGCTACCAATTGGCCACAGGTGAAATCAGTGAATGGTACACGATTGATCCAAAAGCGCTTCTGAATTCCGAAGGAAAGTAAAGCATTGTTTTTGCGCCTGTTCAGCGGACCAATGCCGCACCACCGCTTCCAACAATCCTGCTGGATGTTGCCATTTATTTAAACACGAGCGAGATGCCTCCGTGCAACGTGGGGACGAATGAAAAATGGGCATTCGGGAAGGTGAGATCGGGGTTAAAACCTGATGTATTCACGCAGTTGTCATATTCCAAGACCCCATGTCGCAATTTTTTCACTTGGCTGATTCCCGCGCGGAATCCTGCACCGCCAAATAGTTCGAGTCCGAATCGCTTGCCCAGTGCAAAATATTGACCGAATTCTGCCCGAGGGCCAAAATTGATGCGAATGACATCAAAAATGCCGCAGGCGGAGCCTGTGCTTCCACCACCCCAGTAATACTCGCCCGTGCGGAAGGCTTTGCCACCCAATTGCAGACTGATGCGTCCGCCAGACTCGCCCCAGCCCTTTTTCATCCGCGTCAGACCACCATAGAATGTACCAGCGAATCCAAGCGAACTTTGCGAGATATGCGTGGAGCCAATCGTCCAGTGGTCCGTCGAAGTTATTCGGGCCCAAGGCAGTTGAACGGCCAATTGAAAATCGGGCTTCCAAACACCGGAAGAATTGATTCTGATTCCCAAATTGGGGGTAAATAGTCCCAATGCAAGCGGATTGACACGCCATTCGAGCCTCGGCTCAGGACGCTGTGCAAATCCGACAGTTTGGATCAACAAAAGAAAAAGGGCAAAAGCAATGATTTTACTTGGTCTCGGGAGGATCATCATTGGGGAAACTTGACACGATCCAATATCGCAAATTCAAAACACCCCGACAAATCGACGTAAGCTACGCGCGGTTTTGGTTGCCAAATCTGCATATCAATGGCGCCGAAAGCGGGAAAAAATCACGGCTGCGAATGCAATTTTTTCCATCGCCGTTCGTATCTTGAGTAAGAATTCTCGGGGTACTTGAACCCTCTCAGATGCCATTCGCAATTCAAATGTCTCCAAATTCAATGAAAAAGCTTGCCATCCTCTTGTTGCTTCAAGTCGGCCTTTTGACTTTCGCACAGTATCCCTTCGTGTCCGTGGACATGGCCGCTATCAGGGATTCCCTGACCAATCCCGCCCTTGGACCCGATTATCAGACGCTTTTCAAACGCTTCGAAGCGCTCGATACGACCCTCACCAACGCCGATTACCGCTTGATTTACTACGGATTCTCCTTGGACAAGGACTACAGCGGTTATACGCCCAACCGGTCCGGTGAAATCCGTGAATTCTGGGAAATGGGAAAGACCAAAAACTACAAAAAGGCGATGGCGATTTGCGACGAAGTGCTGAAAAAGGCGCCGGTGGACCTCGACGCGAACTTTAACAAGTTGATTACCATGAAGCATATTGACAAAGACGACCCGGAGATTGCCAAGTTCCGGTATCGTTACCGCCGGCTTGTCGATGCTGTGACGGGTTCCGGTGATGGACTGACCTGCGAAACGGGCTTCAAGGTAATGTACATCTCCGACGAATACCACATCATGTACAACTACTTGGAAATCGAGAAAATGTTGATGCAGTCCTTGGTTGGGGATTGTGACAAAATGACCACCAACCCTGGCGAGTACTTTCCCCAAAGCGAGATCTATTTTGACATCACGGTTCCCTTCGAAAGTCTCGGGAAGATGTTCAAATCCGAAACGGGCAATTAAATCCCGATGATCTTGCAAACCGTGCGGCGGTTCAATGCCCGTGCGGCATCGCTGTCCCCGGTCGCCATCGGCAGGCTTTCGCCATAACCCTTGGCTTCGATGCGCTCGGGTTTGATTCCCTTGGAAATCAAATACTTTCGCACTTCATTCGCGCGGTTTTCACTGAGAACCTGATTTTCCTTGTCGGTGCCGACGTTGTCCGTATGGCCGCCGATTTCTACCCGCAAGGTCTTGTTCAGCTGCAAAAACGACAGCAAATGCTCCAATTCGGGCTTCGAAATGTCGAGCAAGTCAAACTTGTTGGTTTCGTAGAAGATCGAACTCATCACCACTTCCAAGCCCACTGAAAGCGGCTCCAAGGCAATGTTCACATCGAAGTATGGCGTCGTTTTGGGATCGATGTTCTTCAGCGAAAAGAGATTGCTGCTGAACAAATAGCCCTTTTTGTCCACGAAGGCCGCATATTCTTGGTCCAAAGGCAGCGTCAACAAATACCGCCCGGTCGCCGCATTCGTTCCGACGGCGCGGATCGTATCACGGGTCGCCACATTGATAAAGGTGACTTTGGCATCCAGCACTTTGTTGGTCGCCTTGTCAGTCACAATGCCGCGCACATAAGTCGTGAAATTGGGGCGAATGCGCTCATCAAGCTTGAATTGGTAGATATCTGACTTGCCCAATCCGCCATCGCGTGACGAATTGATCAGCCCGATTTCGCCTTTGGTATCGACGAAAATGTTGCCTTCACTCGCCGAGGTATTCAGCGGGTAACCCAAGTTTTCGGGCTTCGTCCAGCCGTTTCCTGTGTTTTTGGCCATGAACAAATCCAACGCCCCGTAACCCGGATGCTCATCACTCGAAAAGTACAGCGTCTTGCCGTCGGCGTGAATGAACGGCGAAACTTCAATCCCTGCCGTGTTGATGGGTTCGCCAATGTTTTGGGGTGCTGTCCAAAATCCATTTACCAAGTTGGAAAACCAGATGTCTTCGCCACCTTTTCCTCCGGGCCTGCGGCTGCTGAAATACAGCGTTTTCCCGTCGTTGCTGATGCTCGGCTGCGAATCCCATTGCGGCGAATTGACGATCGGCCCGAGGTTTTGCGGCTTGCTCCAGGTCGTTCCAATGAGCTTGGAAACGTAGATGTCACAATCGCCGTAGCCGCCAGGGCGGCTGCAGGCAGCAAAAAATACATACTGCCCATCCGGCGAAAAGCTCGGCGCACCTTCGTTGAATTCAGTATTCACAGGCTCGCCCAGGTTTTTGCAGGGTTGCCATTTGCCGTCGACCATTTCGCTGTAATAGAAATCCTCGGTGAAGTCCCTGTATTCGGCTTGGAATCCACCGGTACAACCCGGTCTGCGGCTCGTGAAAAAGATCGTTTGGCCGTCTGCAGTAAGGTTGGGCAGGTATTCTTCGCCGATGCTGTTGACGTTTTCGCCCATGTTGATCGGCTCAAACTGAATCTTTTTGTTGGAATTGGCCGCGCCAAAATGCGCTGCTTTCCGATTGTGGTCCCACATGCGGTAGCTTGGGCCATTGACCGGCGGATTGAAGGAGAAAAATTTGTCGTAATGCTCTGCTGCGACCTTAAAGTCGTCTTTTTTGAAGGCGGCTTCGGCCATGTACAAATAAAGCAGGGGATTGGGGTCCTTGAGCAATTCGACAGCTTTTGCAGCGTAGGTGGAGGCTTGATCAAGGTTTCTGCCCGCATAGGCACTCGCAGCAGCTTGAAAATAGGCGTCACCAAACCCGGGTTCCAAGGAAATTGCAGCGTTATAGGCTTCGACCGCCTTGGTATAGTCGCGGTGGTGAGCTGCTTCAAGGCCGTCAAAATAGAGGTCGAGCGCCTTTTTGCTCTTGATGCCGTAGTCTGCTGGTTTTGGTTTGTCGCCGCCTTGCGCAGTTGCGGTGCAGCTACTCAGCAATGTGAGGGCGATCGTAAGGGTGAAAACCGCGCCGTGGCGCAGCCAATTATGGAATCTCGACATACTTATGTGTTTGAAGACTCAGCTTCCAATGCGGATGTGCCTTGATGTATTCGATGATCGGGTGGATGCGCTCGCGGCGCGACCATTCCGGTTGCAGGTAAAAGAGCGTCTTGGCCGGGTCGCATTTCGCAGCTTCAGCCTCAGCCCATTGCAAATCATGGGCATTGTACACGATCACTTTCAATTCCTGTGCCAACGCATAAAACTCCGGCAAAGCCGGCTTGAATTTCTTGGGGGAAAATGTGATCCAGTCAAATTCTCCCGAATAGGGATGAACGCCCGCCGTTTCAATATGGCAAAGCAAGCCCGCATCATGCATTGCCCGGGTCAATGGACCCAAGTCGTACATCGTCGGTTCGCCGCCGGTGATCACCACACGCTGCGTTCCTGACGCCTTCACGAGGGCAACCATGTCTGCAATAGGAACCCATTGCTCATCCGCCACCGTCCAGCTTTCCTTGACATCGCACCATACGCAGCCGACATCGCAGCCCGCCAAACGAATGAAATACGCCGGCGTTCCGGACCATTGGCCTTCCCCTTGCAGCGTGTAAAAATGTTCCATTACCGGGATCATGCCCAAAGCTAGAATATTGGAATTAGAAATGCGGAAAATTAGAAATGAGGAATTAGAAATTAGAAATGAGATTTGCGAAGTAACTGCGAAGCAAATCACGAATACCTTTGAAACAAGACCCCGATGAGTATTCGCGTCAGCAAACGAAAAATGGCAAATGAGCCGTTAAACTTGCCAACCGTTTACGGTAACGACAGCGATCCGCAACTTTTCACTTTTCACTTTTCACTTATCACTTCCCTGACCCATTGTGCGGAATTGGCAACCTCGTCGATTTTGGCTTCCAGGGCTTTCAGGCTCGAAGGTGCACCGGCGTAATCGTAAACCTGCTTCCTTTTGCCGTCAATACTGATGGATGTGATCGTCGTCGGCATATCGCTGATCGGCTCGGTAAACGTATCCTGCAACGCGAAATAATCGATCTTGAAAAATTCGTCGACGAGTGCTTGAACGGCTTTGGGTTCAATTTGGGAGGTTTGTGGGCCTCTGACCTGCACATAGGCACCTCCATTGTAGCTGACTTTTCCGTTCCCTTCGATTTGCAAAGTGTAGGCCGGACATTTTCCAAAACATACCGTCCGTTCCAAAGTGATCAGGGCCGAGGCATAGTCGTGCGCGGGTTTGACCGAATCCACCTTTGTTGAGTCCGTTCCTGCGATCGGTCCAGGCTTTGTGGGTGGGCAACCTGCAAGGAAGATCAAGGCAAAAGCCAAAATGGGGAAGAGCAAAATTGTCTTTTTCATGTGGAGCGAATTGATTTTCTATAAATTTAAGCGGCTTTGTTGACATCTCGCGTCAATCCCAGCCAATTCTTGTGTTGATGCCACCTTCGCCCTCGATCTATCAGCAATTGTTGGGTTCCGAATTTGAAAAATTGGGACCTATCCTGCGTTTGGTGCATGGATCGGACTCACTGGTAAAGGCCCGCGGACAAGTCAGCGTCGTCTATGGCAAGGGTGCAATCGTACGGTTGCTCAACCGGATCATGAAAGTCCCGCCTGCGAATCCATCTGTTCACTTGCGGCTTGAAATTCAGCGAAATGCGGACAAGGAGACTTGGATACGGGACTTTGGCGGCAAGCCGCTTGTCACACAACAATGGGCAGAAGGCGGACTCTTCATCGAAGCCGTCGGCGGTGTGAAAATGGCCATGCGGTTGCGTGTTGCGGATGGCTTTTTGCATTTTGATCCGGTGCACACCAAGGCAATGGGCATCCGGGTCCCCAAATGGATGCAAATTTCCGTGATCGCCCACGTCCGCGAACGGGAACATGGCTGGGAAATTTTCGTCGAAACAAGGTCCGCCATTTTGGGGTTGTTGTTTCGTTACAGTGGTTTGATCGAATTGGACGCATGATTACAGTTCTTGCAATCGCATTGGTGCAGGCGGCGATGGGCGCCTTTGACACCTTGTATTACCACGAATACAAACTGCAGCTTCCCAAATCACCCTTGGCCGGCCTGGAATTGAAGCTACATGCTGCCCGCGATTTTGCCTATGCGGTCATCTTTTTCAGCTTTGGATGGATCGAATGGCGTGGCGCTTTTGCGGCCGTTTTTGCTGCGATCATCGTTGCCGAAATTTTCATCACCCTCTGGGATTTTTTCGAGGAGGATCGCACGCGCAAGCTCCCCCGTGGCGAACGCGCGATGCACGCGCTCATGGGAATTGTGTACGGTGTGATGCTCGCCTTTTTTGCGCCGATTCTCTGGGAATGGTGGTTACAACCCTCCGGCTTCGCCCGTGCCGACTATGGCTGGATGTCCTGGCTAATGGCCGCCATGGCCTTGGGCGTTTTTGGTTCGGGATTGCGCGACTTGTGGGCGAGTCTGCGGCCGCGTCCGACGAATTGAACTGAAAAATCAGCCAAAATCATAAACATAGACCTTCACGCCCTCCGCGATCAGTTTTTCTTGGATCAACGGTTCGATGAGCTCCCATTTTCCGCCTGCGAGGCCCGTTCCAATGCGCGGCATGTGCACGCTCGCCCCCAATTCCTTGGCTGCGACAGCGAGTTTTTGCAGGCATTCACCGACAGCTTCATACCGAATGGGTGGGCCCTGCGAACCTGATGCCATCCCATGCTGCCCGATCATATTGGCCACGTGCACGAAGGATGCGACTTGAATGACCTGAATTGCGCCCAAGGCAAAATCGTTGCGCGCACGGTTGCGATGCCAAGCACGGTATTCCGATTCGGGCGAAGTCCAGCGTTTGGAAACGGCAAGGACAAAGCCCTTTCCCCAGCCGCCTTGGTCGTTGCAGATGTGGGCCACGATTTTGGGACCGGATGTTTGGGGCACGGTCGCATCCCCTTTGAGGTAATGGATTTCTGACATGGGATTTAAATCGATGTGTTCTGTATTTCGGATTTTTTGGCGGTCAATTGCTGACGCAAGTTGGCAAATGCTTGGGTATGGGCTTGGCGGAATACCTTGAGAAACATGCCCGTAATCAAGGGAATTCGGGAAACACGAACGGTTTCAAGCAATTCAAAACGGCCATTTTCGTCTGGATTTGTATAGCTGATGGCGATTTCGAGTTGCATAATGCCCATCACCCGTGCCTGGTAGTCGATGCGTTGTTGCAGAATGGGTTCGTGGACATGCACGGTATAGCGGGGTTTCATTTTCAACCATCCGCCGACTTTAGCCTCTTCCCGCACGTCGTAGGTTTTGACACCGGGTTGGGATTCCCCAACGAGGGTAACAGCCACCATCAGCGGATGCACCTGGCCAAAAAGCCTGAAATCCAGCATCGTTGCATGAATTTCAGGCTGATCTTTTGCTTCGAAGGGATGGCGGAGTGTGAGGGTTTTCATGGCTTTGTGCGATGGAAACACAAAGCTAGGAAATTTCAGGATGCGGAATTTGAATTCGTCTAAGGACAGCTTTCCCTAGCGAACCGATCCTTGGACAAACGGATCTTCGGCCGCGACGGATTGATCCACAGGTCTTGAGGTGGCAACGATGTAGACATGATAAACCGCAAGGAAAAACGCTCCGCCAAAGAAGTGGATCAAAGCGAGCGGATCTTCCGGCGTCATTCCGGCAACGGCGCCCATCACCCAAAGGATTAAGAAATAGAGAATTACACCTGCGCCATAAAACCCGAAATGTTTGAAGGTTTCAGGATTGCGGGTTGCGATGGCGTGGATAATGGCCCAAAGGACTTGAACGATGCCAAGGAAAAACATGAAAAGGAGGAGGAGTACCATGATTTTGAGATTTAAGGGTGGGTTGGTTCGAACGAGCCAACTTTGATGATTTAAACGTGTGTGAAAGAACAAGGTTTCAGAAAGTATTGAAAGTTATTCGGCGACTGTTTTTGGGTCGGGCGCCAATTCCTCGGGATCCTTGAAACCCAACCAAACGCTCATTCCAACGATGAAAGCATGATAAATGGCCAAGCCAAAGGCGCTTCCAAAAAAGTGGATTTCCACGAGGATGTGACTTTTGGGTGCCATTGGCAACAGAATTTCAAGCAGGATGAGCAAGATAAAGTAGGCACCCACACCGAGGAAGTAGTAAGCGAAGTGCCTTCTTACAATCGGCGATTTCGTGACGCCCATTTGAATCAAGGCCCAGATGACTTGAATCCATCCGAGGAGAAACATGAAGCTGCAGAGTTCCATTCGTGTTGTGTTCCACATAACGATATTGTTGAAGGGTGTAAAACGGGAAATCAAGGGAATCAAGGCATTTTGCGTCCGAAAATGCAAATGATGACATGGTAGGTGGCAAGCAATCCTGCGCCTCCGATATAGTACAATTGGTAGGTCGGAAAGTGGTAGATATCATGAAAGGGGCGGTTCATGATGCCTAATCCGATGAAGTAGGCGAGCACGCCACCGAGGTAGAAAAGCAGGTGTTTCCGGGTTTTGCGAAACTCCGTTCCGATCGCCCAAGTCAAGGCGACAAGCACTTGAATCGGGCCCAGAAACATCATCAAAAGCAAGCAGGATAAAACGTTGTCAGAATTCATAAGGCATTCGATTAAAAACTGAATCGTATGATGCCTCAAAGCTAGTAATCTTTTATTTCGAAGTTTCAAATAATAATGAAAGATAGGCTTGGAGATTGCCAATATCCTGAATGTCAATGATAAAAATTTCAATATATATTGAAAATATAATTTGTTGTGCTTGGAATTCCTCGAATCAGTCCGTTGCAGAGGCGCCAATCACGATGATCTCCTGCTTTTCTTCCAGCAGAATCGTCCAATAAAACGCGCCCCACCATTCCTTTCCAGCCTCAAAATAGTTGCTCCAATCGGTAGACCAAGCCATGACCAACGGAAGTGCCTCAAAGGATCCTGCGACGGCGTCGTAGCCCAACACCAGCTTCAAAAACCGATGCACGAGCTGCTTTTTCGCTGCCTCGTCTCCTCCATCCAACCGAATCCCGTAGGGCGGATCTAAAAGGGCATCCACCAAGGCATACGTGCAAGCGTCGCCCTCCTCAAGGCCGTTGCGCTCAAACCATCGCTCAACCGGTGCTGAAAAATCGGATTTCGCTCGGATTTCGCCCGTCTCAAGATCGAAAAATGGACCTAGGAAGTCTTCCCAGCTGATTCTTTTGCCCGTAGGTTCACCGGTCACTTCGATTTGAAAGCACTGCCTCGTCAAGTAATTGACTCCCAAAAATCGGTACCGTTCGAGTATCCTTTCTTGAAAAATGTCCATCCCTGCCTTTGCAGCCGCAGCTGAAAATTCAGCTGCAAGGAATTCGCGATTCGAAGGAGCTTCAAAAATGGCAATGTCCAACACCACGTGAATGGCATTCAATTCCGTCAAAAATGCAGCCCTTTCCGGAGACAGCACCTTTTCCTTCCAATTGCCGTTTTCCATATTCTTCGGATTCGTTGTTCTTTTTCGAATCACCTCAAAACCGCAACGACAAACAGCTCAAACCGCCATCGACTTTTTCAAATTCCGACATTTCCAGCACGATGGTCTTGTAGCCCAAGGCTTCAATTTTGGCCAAGGCCTTCGGGAATCCTGCCGGAACAAGCACGGTGTCGTTGATCCAAAGGCAATTGGCTGCGTAGGATTCGTCGGCATCCACTACAATGCGGTCAAATTTCGCGAACGTTGGATCGTCCACAAATTCGCCGCAGACGAGCAGCTGATTGTTTTCCAGGTAGGAAATCCCCGTTTTCAGGTGCAAAACATGCTGCAAGGGAACGGCCTGTCCCGACATTCCATGCTTTTCAAGTACCGCAATCAATTGCCTTGCACCCTCCGGATTTGTTCGCGCGCTCAAGCCGATGTAAAAATGGTCGCCGACCATCATGACATCTCCCGCATCGAGCGTCCCCGGCGTTACAATCTCCTCCAAATGCGGGTAAAATTGCCGCAAGGCCTCGCCAATGAGCGCGCGTTCCCCATTGCGCGAGGGCGCGCCCGGATTGGTCACAACTGCGCATTTACGCGTACACAAGGCGACATCCTCCACAAAGGTCGAGTCCGGAAACCCTTCGTCAGCGGGTAAAATCAGCACTTCCAAGCCGCAATTTTCCAAAGCCTTCACGTAGGCAGCATGTTGTCGAAGGGCGACAGCGTAGTCGGGCAAGCCCAAATTAGCCGTCGTGATGCCGTTGATCAGCGCGGCGCAGGGCGTGCGAACAATCGCCTTTGTAAAATGCGGTTTCATGGACGGAAGTTGCAACAAATGCGGGGTTTCTACAATCTTCAAATTCGTGGATTGGTCGCTGAATTCAAAGTTTCCAAGGACGCAGAGGGCCGCAAAGAAAAGGAATTGTCCTTCATTCTTTGCGGCCCGTAGCGACTTTGCAGTCGGAAATGGATTGAATGATCCTACTGCTTCACAAACGAAATCCGCTGCGAATTACCTGATCCCACTTGTAGAAAGTACATTCCGTTGGCGAGCTTGTCGACCTCGATCTTGGTTTCTGCGGCCAAAAGGGTCCCTCTAAGCATCAATTTGCCGGCAACATTGAAGACACGGTATTCCTTGTCCTCGATCAATGCATCCACCTGAACCATCAAGAATGGCCCGGCAGGGTTGGGATAAGCATGGATTTCGCCAGTGGCGACTTGGCCCGAGAGGCCAACGATGGTCACTTGCGTGCATTCCGACGTGTCGGTGCATCCGTTTTCAGTCACCACCAAGGCAAAAAGTCCCGAATTTGCCGGCGTAAAGCTCTGATTGGTCGCTCCGCTGATCGCGGCGTAAGCATTGTTGCAATCGACCCATTGGTAGGCGAGTCCATTTGCTACCGCTGTAAGCGTGTTGCCCACAAGGCTTACCGTCGGATCGGGAGTGCTGATCGTCAGGACGATCGTAATCACGCTATCGCAACCATTCGCATTGGGAATCACGTCGGTATAGGTGCCGGATGTGGTCAATACCGCGCCGCTTGGGGCAATATAGCTGTCACAATCGGTCACGGTGATGGTGCTGCTGCTGCTTTGGAGAACGACAATATTGGCCAAGATGATGCTGTCGCAGCCCGCCGAATTTGGAATGGTGTCGTAATAAACGCCCGGCATGGTCCAAACATGGTTCCCGCTCGGCGAAAGCAACGAATCACAATAAGTGCCGATCAAACTGCCGCCCGTCGAATTGTTGATGGTCAAGTTTACGGTGATGATGCTGTCACATCCCAAAGTATTGGGAATGGTGTCGTGATAGGTCCCGCTCGTGGTCCAGGTATTGCCTCCGCTAGGACTTTGGTAGCTGCCGCAAGCCGTCGCGCTGATCGTCGAAGTGCTTGGAATACAGTTGTTTTCGCCAGTAATGAGTAGATTGTCAATGAGCCATGTATCGGAGGTGGAACTTGACCTGCCGGTGATGCGCATGCGTACCTGCGTGACGCTGCCGGGGAAGACAATTTCGCAGTTGCTATAGCCAAGGGTGGTTTGCAAGCCTGTCGTCAATGGCTGGAAAACGGATTCGGTGGCGGGCGTGTAGAAGACTTTTGCGACACCCGTTGCGCTGTAAGCCCAAAAGCTATTGTTGGCGACCGCTCCGCGGATGCGCATGCGGTTGGTATAGGTGGTTCCGCCGTCAGTACTGTACGCTATCAATACATAGTCGAGGTCGTCAGGACCACCAACGGTGCCATTGAGATTCATTGCGGCCAAATTAAAGTGCACCCGCACGCTGTCATAGCCAGATGGAACGGTCACATTGGCAAATTCAAGGACAAGGCCGCCGCTGTTGCTCGTTGATTCCCAAGCCCTCGACCCACCGATGCCGATTGGGCTGTTGGCAGGTGCTGCTGTTCCTGAAGAAAATCCGCTGTTGTAAATGACGGGGCCCGTAAACGTCCACGTCGGACTTTGTGGGACCAATTCGAAGTCCTGAATCGCCAGCGTGTCGATGTTGAGTTGGGCGATTGAAAAATGGGTGAAGAGCAAAAAGAGTGGGAGTAGAATACGTTTCATACAAGGAAATCGATTTTGTAGCTTTTGAATCACAATCAGCTTTGAGACCCTGAAAGTAACAAATTGAGGCCCAAAATCCAATTTGAGGCCGTAGTTGCAAAGCAACCGACTTGTTTCCACTTCAAGAAAATTGTAAATTATCTTCACAATTGCAGTAAACATGAGACGGTGGCAGCTATTTTTCATTGGATTCCTGCTCAATCTTGGGATTAGAGCCCAATGTCCCCACAATTTCAGCCTGCAATTCGAAGGGGAATTTCGAAATCCGATTTTCATTTCAGCCTTGACGATGGTGGCGGATCAATTGGGGCGGCCTTATCTTTATGTGGCTTCGAATGAAAAGGGGCTGAATGTGCTGAATGTCAGTGGATCGAATCCGTTTTCGGTCGCTAGCCTGGACACCGTCGCCCTGTCGATGCGTGTGATGAGCGTGACACAGCGTGATTCCTTGTTGTATGTCGTGGTGGGCAGCACATTCGGCGGGCTCACGCAACCTACCGATCCTCCCGGGCCTGGTGATTGTGGACGTGAGCGATCCGCAACAGCCGTTTGTGCGGGACACTTGGATTCGTCCCGGTTCTGGAACAGGTGCTGCGATTGTGCGCATCGAGGGTGACATTGCCTACCTCGGTGCGGCCGGCGAAGGCCTTATTTTGCTGGACATCAGCAATCCAGACTCGATTCAGTACATTTCGCAGTTCATCCCGCAGATCGATTGGCCGCATGCCAACAACAATCCGCTGAAGGTCAATGCCCGCGGGATGGAAGTCAAAAATGGCATCGTTTACCTTTGTTATGACGCCGGCGGATTTCGGATTGTCAACTGCACCAATCCGCAGCAACCGCGTGAAACAGGCCGTTACGCCAATCCTGTGACGTTTTTTCCTTGGAATATGGCACGGGCTTACAACAATATTGTTTTGAAAGACACCTTGGCCTACATCGCTGTCGATTATTGTGGGATCGAGGTGCTGAGCATTGCCGACACGGCCAACATTCGCCTTTTGCAGCATTGGAATCCCTATAATTGCCCGTCGGGAAATTGGTTTACAGCGCCCATCCATACCAATGAGCTTCACTTGATTCCCGAATGCGATCTTTTGTTTGTGAGCACAGGCAAAAGCGAATTGATGGTCTTGGACGTCAGCAATCCAACCCAAATCGACACCTGCGAATGGTGGGGCAGCATTGTGGACACGACGGGTTCTTGGGGCGTGACCGTGACAGAAAACAAAATCTACTTGAGTTATACCTATGTGCCCTACGGATGGCCATTGGCACCTTTTTATTCGACATGGTCGGGCGTAAAGCAGTTTTCTTACACCCGACAATGCCAAACCGATTCCCCCGAACAGCAAAATCATTCCCTCAAGCTTTATCCCAATCCGGCGCACAATCAAGTTCGGTTAAATGGGCTCGAACCCGGGAACGGAACCTTTGAGATTTGGTCATTGGAGGGGAGGATGCTGCAACGGCTCGCCATCAGCAACTTGCAGGATGCGGTGATTCCGCTTCCGTCGCTGCCTGCGGGCTTGTATGTGGTGCGTGTAAACCAAGGCAATTTTCGGGCTTCGACTTTGCTGCGGGTGGAATGAGTGTTTTGGAATGACAATGCTGATGCTCAGTGCCTTCGAAGGGGCAATGAAAATCTCCCTCAATCCGCCGCCTTCATCATCGCCGTGTTCCGTACGCCCAAGATGAAATACGGCCGCGGGGAATCCTTCCGCTTCATAATCACCCAGTAGGGTTTGTTGAGTAGGAGTTTTTTGGGGAGGGGCTTTCCTTTTTCTCCATCTTTTGCCCCAATCCAAGCTTTGTTTTCTATTTCTACACCCTTTTCATCCATCGCAAATCGGATATGTTCTTGCATACTTTCCAAATCCCATCCTTTGGCATCGTTGGATTTCAAGTGAATCACGTGGCCGTTCAAAAAGTCTCTCTTAAAATCAAGTTTCAGATTGGGTGCCGAAAAATAATCGTGGTCATGCAGACCATTTCCATATTCACCTTTGTGAAAATGAATGTCATCCAATACCTCGGTAGGATCAGCCATGGAATATCCTTTTCCTACAAAAAGTTCATCTTCCTGCGTGTTAAGCGCTATCCGAAGGAGAAATTTGTCGTCGGAGATGTAGTGAATGATTCGAATATTTTTCTTTCGCTGCAAGTTTCCAGCATTGAAACCCTTCACCTCCTTCCCTTCAAAAGACATACTCGTCTTCCCGAACGGTTCAGGGTAGAGAAACTTTTTGTAGAGGTAAGCAAATACCACTATAGTTTCAGAATCCAGCGGCATATCGGACAATTGTGAGGAATTGTTAGGGAATTTCCGTTTCAATCCAGCTCGGAGATTGTCCATCGCTTGCGGGCCTTCACCGCTGAATAGATAATAGCTCGCTGCATCCAAATCGGAAGGGGAAAATTTGGAGCGATTGAAAGTCGAAGCGATGGAATCTCCCAGTGCATCATCATCTGAAACTTCCATCTCCCTTTTGACGACGTCAGCCTTTGCTTTTTTCCAAGCCAAATCCATCGCGGCAGCCCAGACATAGTTGCCTTTGAAGTCACCCGCAAGTCTTGGTTCTTGGTCAAAGCGGATGCGTTGATGTCCCTGGTCAGTGGTTTTTTTGACAATTTTCTTGCTGGTATTGGCCTCGTCAGTGATTGAATTTTTTGAGGGTTCATACGGCTTGGGCTTTGTTGGAACCGAAGGTGCAGTCGTCGCAGGTTGTGAGGACTCTCTGCAACCCCAGAACAACAGGCAAATCATGCCCAGCAAACAAGCCAATTTGAATTTTGTCATGGGATCAAATTACAATATTTCTGGAAGACTTTAGGCTGGGAATTCATTGGAAGAAGTAACACATCCTCAATCCGCCGCTTTCATCATCGCTGTGTTCCGCACGCCTAAAATAAAATACGGCCTTGGGGAGTCTTTGCGTTTCATGATCACCCAGTAGGGTTTGTTGAGGAGGAGGTTTTTGGGGACAGGAGGTGGCATTCCTGCTGAATCGGCACCAATTTCCATAGCCACCGAGGTGACCCTTGCGCCATATTGGTCCATTTGAAAGTCGATCGCTTCTTGCATCGCTACGATTTCATGTTGCTCGAACCCAGAGTTTTGGTAGGATGCATGTTCAAGCGCGTTGTACCTTCGCTCAAACTTGAATCTCAGGATTGGCGCCTCGAATTGGTCCTCAAACGTCGTGCGTCCCATGTTGGTAGGATCCTTGCGCGGAATGGCAGACAGCACCTGCGCAGGCGATTTCATCGAAAATCCCTTGGCCAGGTAAATCCGATCATCGAAATCATTGACATTCAATTGGAGGATGAACTTCTCGTCTGATTCATACAACAAAATCCGGATGGTCTCTGACATTGCCTCTTTGTCGCCGCCGAATCCTTTCACCTTTTTCCCATTGAATTTGACATCCATTGCAGAAAAGTGCTGCCAATACTTCATGTCCTTGCGGTAAACAGCATAGTTGATGAAATGCGTCTTTCCCAACTGGACTTGAAGCGCGGGGATTTTCCCTTCGGAAATTTTTCCAGAACTTCTTGATTGATTACTGCGACCGTTTCTTGGCCAAATCCACTCTTGACATAGTAGCTTTTGCTGTCCAAATCCTTGCCAGAAAATTTGGAGGCATTGAATTTTCGCAGCATTTCCTTGCCCTCGGCGGATTGGACATCGAGTTTGGCTGGACCATGCAAGATCTTTTCCATCATTTCATTCCAAGCCAAATTCATCGCCGCCGACCAGACATAATTCCCCTTGAAATCTCCTGAGATCCGGTCCTCATGGTCAACGGTGTCGGCTGGGTCAAAAACGGGTTTCACGATGGGAGCAGGCGTTTTGGGTTCAGATCGTTTCGGTTCTGCTTCAACGGTAGGGGGCTGTTGGGGCTGATTTTCGCTGCAGCCGACCGTCAGGAGGCATATCCATCCTAGCAACGAAGCCAATTTGAATTTTGTCATGGGATTAAATTACAATATTTCTCGTAAAGTTGGTGTGGCGGACTCGTTCGATCTATTTTCCATCCCCAATTAATCCGTAAATTCCTCCTCGAAAATGCCCTGGATGAAAACCTATTGGTTGCTAATTTTGCTTTGTTGCGCCTTTGCCGGTTGCAAAGAGACCAACGTTGTCACGAACCCCATCAACCAGAAAAACATGGAAGGAAAAATGATCACGATCCAAGGCAAGGCACTCAACAGCAAGGCCGGGGCGAGTCAGCAGGCGACTACCTTTGGCTCCTCAATGGTTTGGCACGGGCTTGGCCCACTGACATCCATTCCAAGACGGTCGAGGTTACCGGTATCCTCAAAATCCTCGAACATGCCGCCGAGGACCTCCGCAACCCCGACGGCTCTATCAACCAAGGGATGGAAGGAAAACAGTACATTTTGATGCAGCCGAAATGGCGCGTAATGGAGTAACACCTACCATTCCGTCCCAGGATGGCGTTCATGCCAATCCACGATGCCAGCGACGATCTTGTCCATTTTTTCCTTTGCGAACTTGTCTCGGTAGAGGCAACGGAACATTTCACCACGTAAGTGCGCGTCTGAAAAATCTGGATTCTCTTTTCTGAGACGATTTCTCAACACCAAACGCCCCATTTCAATCATTTCTATTGCCATTTTCCCCCGCTCTTGGGGTTGGAGGGCCATGATCATCGCATTTTGCATTTTGCGAATGTGGTCGGGAGTGTTGGTGAGGATCATAGCGGAAGATCAAAAGTCTTAAGCCGTAATTTTTGAATCCAAAACGTAAGATAAGCGAGATCTAGGTTTTTGCTTTGCAATAGATTGATAATGTCTCCGATTTGTCGGTCGCTTTGAATCGTTTGAATCCATTCCAACTTTGACAGAATTAGATCCTCGGTGGTGACGACCCACATTCCAAAACCATAGAGATCGGTACGTTGCCTACGTGCAAATTCCAATGTGCGGTACTCGGATTCTCGTTTTACAATGAAATCAATGGTGGTAAATGAAGCGTTGTCAATCAAATTAAACATCCCCCGACGGCCAACTTCGCGTTTGATCTCGTCGGCATCGCAGTAATATCCATCCTTGAATAGGTTGACAAATCGCTCCACATCCTCTTCCTTCAAAGAAATGACCAAGTCAATGTCACGGGTCATCCTCGGCGTGGTATAGGTATTCACAGCAAGACTCCCCGAAACCATGTATTCCAAGTTTTCGGATTCAAGCAATTCACATACCTTTTTCAGTGCCCCAAGCATGATCGAAGTGTTGTTCGCCAAAGATACAGAAATGCCATCAACCCCACGTATGTTACCTCAAATCATTACTTTTGCCACATGAATCACCGATTGATTTTTACCTTCGGAGCTGCGCTGATGCTCACCCTTGGTGCCGCTTGCAATGTCAATGTGAACGACGGCAATGGCACGGGATTGGGTCCGAATGGCCTTCCCCTCGACAGCGGCGCCACCATTACTACGCATTCCGAGACGCATTCGGAGTCCAATACCGACTTCGAACTCAAAGGCGGCATCCATTCCGAATCGCATTCGACAACACATACCACCACGACTTCGGGCAAGCAGCTCAGCCTTGCGCAGCAGGTCGATCAGTGGGCCACGGAAATTTTCGCCGATTACAAAGTCGTCGAAATGGATCCCATGGAGGCTTATCCCAAATACAAAGGCGCCCAAGACGAAGTGTTCAAGCGCCTGCGAATGAAAAATCCGATTACCAACAGCTACGGAAAAGGGGTTTATCCACGCGTTTTGATGAAGGGCTACCGTTTTATCGCCCCTTCGGCATTGACCAAGGATGTGGAAGAATGGCTCAACAGCTTGGGAAGTGCGACCAAGGGTATTCAACTTGGGCAGGCTGTGCAATCGGTGAAGTCACCGCCATTGCTTTGCGCGGTGGTCGGCAATGATTTTCTGGTCGTGCAGGGCGGTTGCGTTTATGAAGGCGCCGAATGGACCGCCTCCAAGAAGCTGTTTTTTGATACCATGCGCATCTATGGGGCTTCCTACGCCTTCCAAGTCAAATGCGATGGCGGCGAACTCACCTACGAGCTCGGCGGCAACAGCTAGAATTCTGCGAATGGGTTTTTAGATCGCCTCAACTTTCTCAGAGGAAGCAACTTGCTTCTTGACACGTGGCATGGGGATACCATTGAGCTTGGCCAAAATCTGATCCTTGTAAACCGTGTAGGCATCTTGGCAGTCCTTGCGAATCGGATCGCCCTTGGGCGAATCTTCCTTGGTTGCGTCGGTATGCACGCCGTTTTTGAGCATTTCGAAGTGGAGGTGGGGGCCCGTGGACAAACCTGTCGTACCCACATACCCGATCACTTGGCCTTGCGTCACATGCGCACCCGCTTTGATGCCCGCACCGAACTTTGACATGTGCAGGTACTTGGTCGTGTACGTGCCGTTGTGTTTGATTTCCACGAAGTTGCCCATGCCACGGTTGAAGGCGGCTTGCACGACCACGCCATTTCCAATCGACCAAATCGGCGTTCCGACTTCGGCTGCATAGTCCGTACCCAAATGCGGGCGACGAATCTTCAGGATCGGATGAAACCGTGCATGGTTGAAGTTGCTGCTGATGCGGCGGAAGGCCAAAGGAGCCTTAAGAAATGACTTTTTGAGGCTCAATGCGTTTTCGTCGAAGTAGTCAGGCAGCGAATCCTGATCGTATTTGATCGCATACATGTCCTTGCCAGCGTGGTTGAAGATGGCACCTTTGATTTCGCCGACGCCGATACGCTCGCCTTCGACGTACTTTTCATCAAACAACACCTTAAAGTAGTCGCCTTTTTGCAACCTGAAAAAGTCGATGCTCCAGGCATAAATCTCCGACATCGAGATCGCAAGCTGCGGATCCAAGTCATTCTCTTCCAAGGTTCTCCAAAGCGAGGAAGAAATCAAGCCGGATGCCTGACGCTCCAAAACATCCACCCGCTTGGAACCCGTCGTCACCTTTACGGAATCGCCGATTTCCCAGACGACATAGTTGATCGGATCCTGCTCATAGACAAAATACTTGACCTTGTCGAGGGAGTCATTGGTGCGGAGGAGACAGTAGGATTTGCCCGCCCGCATCTTGGTCACGTCGAGTACACCATTGGATTTTTCTACGAGCTCTTGCACGACTTCTTGCGGAATGCCGTTTTCGCCGAGAATCTCACCGAGGCTTTCGTTGGGTTTGATCTCGTTGGTGCAAACGTACAATTCGCCGATGTCGATCCCGTACTTCTCGATGGGTTCCTTTTCCTTGCTCCAAAAAATGCTCTTTTTGATATCAAAAAAGCCGTCCTTGAGCTGCTGCGGCAAGGGTTCTTTGCTGTTGAGGAAGACCATGCCGACAAGCACTGCCGCGATCAAACCTGCACCTATGAATGAGTATTTTTTCAAGCCTTTCATACGAATAGGAAGGCAGTTTACACAAAACAGCCCCTTCAAACAAGGCAGCGACCCTTCGTCCACACTGTACAGTGCCCTCCTGATGCAATCAAGGCCGATTGCGTGGATAAGTTTCGGCCCCGCTTAACAAAGGTTAACGTCGTTGGGGCAGCCCTGATCTGGAGCGAAGCGTCCCAGAGCGAAGCGAAGAGTCTACCATACCCCACCCGAGCGATCGCCTAGAGTTCCTTGCCCAATGACCGAAGCCCCCACCAGAGCGCGAAGCTACCATTACCCAACGCCGATCAGCGCGGTTTCAGCCGGTAGAACCCGCTTCCTCGCAGGCGGCGCACCACGTCCTTTTCACCACCACCGCTTTTAAAGCACCCAAACCCACTTTTCACTTTTCGTTTTCCACTTTTCACTTACCGCCGGTTTCGCAAGTAAAACCCACTTTTCACTTTTCGTTTTCCACTTTTCACTTAAATGTCTTGGCAATTGATCCCGCTGCTGTAATTTTGCGCAAATTATCCCCCGAGATGCCTCTCAACCCATCCATTAAGCACGTATTGATCATCGGAAGCGGACCTATCGTCATTGGTCAGGCCTGCGAATTTGACTATTCCGGTTCCCAAGCTTCCCGTTCCTTGCGGGAAGAAGGCATCAAAGTCTCCCTGATCAACAGCAATCCGGCGACGATCATGACCGACCCTTCCACGGCCGACCATGTCTATTTGTTGCCGCTCAACCGCAAGTCCATCATTCAGATTCTGAAGGAGCAACCTACCATCGATGCGGTTTTGCCGACGATGGGCGGTCAAACAGCCTTGAACCTCGCCATGGAATGCGACAAGGCCGGAATCTGGGACAAATACGGCGTGAAAACCATCGGCGTGGACTTCAAAGGCATCGAACGCGCCGAGGACCGTGAGATTTTCCGGCAGTTGATGATCGAAATCGGCGTGGATGTGCCCCGCGCACGCACGGCCAAAAGCTTTCTCCAAGGCAAGGAAATCGCGCAGGAAATCGGATTTCCGCTCGTTTTGCGCCCAAGTTATACCCTTGGCGGCACGGGCGGCGGATTTGTCCATGAACCCTCCAAATTTGACCAAGCACTCACCCACGCCCTCCATTCGAGCCCGATCCACGAGGTTTTGATCGAGGAAAGCATCTGGGGTTGGAAGGAATATGAACTCGAAGTGCTGCGTGACTATGCTGGCAATCATATCGTGATCTGCTCCATCGAGAACCTGGATCCGATGGGCATCCATACAGGTGACTCGATCACCGTCGCGCCTGCGATGACACTCCCGGACACGCAGATGCAGCACATGCGCAACGTGGCTTTCAAAGTCATGGATGCCATCGGCGAATTTTGTGGCGGTTGCAACGTGCAGTTTTCCATCGACCCCGACACGGGCCGCATGATCGTGATCGAAATCAACCCAAGGGTTTCCCGTTCTTCGGCATTGGCCTCCAAGGCGACCGGCTATCCGATCGCCAAGATTGCCGCCAAACTCGCTGTCGGCTACCGCCTCGACGAACTCAAAAATCAAATCACAGGCACCACTTCGGCCTTTTTTGAGCCGACATTGGACTATGTCATCGTCAAGATTCCGCGTTGGAACTTTGACAAGTTCAGGGGCAGCGATCGCACTTTGGGCCTGCAGATGAAGTCCGTGGGCGAAGTCATGGGCATTGGCCGGAGCTTCACCGAAGCCCTCCAAAAGGCTTGCCAAAGCCTTGAAAGCAAGCGCAATGGCCTCGGAGCAGACGGAAAGGAACTCACCGACCTCGACGAAATCATGCACAGCTTGGAAAATCCGTCAAGCGACCGGATTTTCCATGTCAAGGACGCCATGCAATTGGGTTTGCCCTTGCGGCGCATCCACAAGGCGACCAAAATCGACATGTGGTTCCTCGAGGAAATCTACCGATTGGTCAAAATCGACAAGGAAATTGCAACGCACACGATCGAGAGCTTGCCCAAGGCACTTCTGGTCGAAGCCAAACGCAACGGTTATGCCGACCGGCAAATCGCCCACTTGCTCAATTGCCTGGAATCGCAAGTGTATCAATTGCGCACCGACATGGGCGTGCAACGCCAATACAAAATGGTCGACACCTGCGCTGCCGAATTCGAAGCGCAGACGCCTTATTTCTACTCGACCTTTGACGGCGAAACCGAAAGCCACCGCAGCGACAAGAAAAAGGTCGTGATCTTCGGTTCGGGACCGAATCGCATCGGTCAAGGCATCGAATTTGACTATTGCTGTGTCCACGGCGTGATGGCGGCCCGCGAGGCAGGCTACGAAACCATCATGATCAATTGCAATCCCGAGACGGTAAGTACGGACTTCAACGTCAGCGACAAACTCTATTTTGAGCCGGTGTTTTGGGAGCATGTGTACGACATCATCAAACACGAAAACCCCGAACAGGTGATCGTGCAACTCGGCGGACAAACCGCTTTGAAATTGGCAGAAAAGCTGGACCGCTACGGGATTCGCATTGCGGGAACGTCGTATTTGTCGCTCGACATCGCGGAGGATCGCGGCCAATTTTCGACGCTGTTGAAGGAATTGGACATTCCCTACCCTGAATTTGGGGTCGCCGAGAATGCCAACGACGCTTTGCGTGTCATCAAAACCGTCGGTTATCCTGCGTTGGTGCGTCCAAGTTATGTTTTGGGTGGTCAAAGCATGCGCATCGTGATCAACGACGAGGAATTGGAAGAGCATGTCATCAATACCTTGAAGGACATTCCCGGAAACAAGGTGCTGATCGACCACTTTTTGGATGGCGCGATTGAGGCGGAGGTGGATGCGATTTGTGACGGGGAATCGGTGCAAGTCGTCGGGATGATGGAGCATATCGAGCCTGCGGGCATTCACTCCGGTGATTCGAATGCGGTTTTGCCGCCCTTTAGCTTGGGGCCATTGCAGCAGACGATGATGGAAAATTACACCAAGCGCATCGCATTGGCTTTGGGTGTCAAGGGCCTGATCAACGTGCAATTCGCCATCCAGAAAGACAGGGTGTATGTGATCGAAGCCAATCCAAGGGCCTCACGCACAGTGCCGTTCATCGCCAAGGCGCATGGCATTCCCTACGTGAACTACGCGACCAAGGTCATGCTCGGCACGCATAAACTCAGTGACTTCACCTTCGAGCCCAAACTCGTCGGATTCGCCATCAAGGAACCCGTTTTCTCCTTCAACAAGTTCCCCAACGTGAACAAGGAACTTGGGCCGGAAATGAAATCCACCGGGGAATCGATCTATTTCATCGAGGACCTGAACGACGAGCACTTCTTGCAGCTCTACCAAGAGCGGAACATGTACCTTTCCAGGTAGTGCCTAGATTTAGCGAAGGGGGCGCTCACACCATCCTGTGTGAGCGCCCCCTTCGCTATTCCCCTCCGCATCACTCAACAATCAATTTGCGCGCAAAAGCCTTCCCTAAACGCAGGATGTACATGCCTGCGGGCAAGTCGCCCACTTGGATTTCGGTTTCGATTCCTCTGAAAAATCCGGTTTTGACGACACGGCCCCAGCTGTCAAACAGCAACCATTCCACCTTTTGTGGCACGCTTCCACGGATATGCACCAAGTCCTGGGCGGGATTGGGATAGACTTCAAATAGGCTGTTCGCCATCGTTTCAAATGTTGGCACCGCTCCGACGGGAGTGATACAGGTACTGTCAGGCCAAGGCATATTTTCCAACGGCAGGCCGTGGGGAAGGGGTCTGCCCGCCAAACCTGGATAGGTCGGCATATATTTTCTTGCCTTGAAAACAGCATTGTTCCAACTCGTGCTATTTCCCGGGACGGGATTGCCTTGTGAAACAAAAGTGCTTAGCGCCATTGCCGGATTGATGTATTCCCAGGCCTTGGTGGCATTGCTGTCAAATTCGATAAATCGGCCGTGCACGGCCTGCGTAATGAAAAGGTTCCCATTCGCCAGCATCTGAGCACCCCCCATCAGTCCTGAATCAATCGTGTCGCCGGGCAATGTGCGGAAAATGCTTTGCGCGGTATCCGGGGAAAAGGCGCCACTTCCAAGCACATAGTTGCCGAGGCTATCCAATTCGGGACTGACAAAATCGACAGTAGAAAGGCCGCCCGGACGGGTGAAACCGTTGTTGAAAATCATGAATTCGCCGCCATGCGGCAGCGTATCGTCGACCCAATGGGCATCATGTGGCTGAAACAGCTGTTGGCTACCCGGGTTACCGCGTCGATAAGCCTCAGGATTACCCCAACGGTAAAGAATATCACCTCCCTTGCCACGAATGCCACCGGAATGTCCTGCTGCTGTAGCGGTATTGGTGCTGTGGTCGATCACGATGAATTCGCTGGTTTCCCTGAAAGTCACCGCCACCTCGTCGCGGTCGGGATTGTAGGACACGGTATTGGCATGCAGCCAATCCGCATCTCCTTGAGAAATGCCGAGATAATTGATGTCCATCAGTTCAGGATGGTCACCGACACTGCCGTAGTTGTTGCGGGCCGGGTTAAAATCTTGCACCAAATGGTCCCAAATATGCCATTCCCAAACGATTTTGGCCGAATCCGGGAAAATCGGTTGGAGTTCATAAAGTGCCTCGCTCCAGATTTCGCCATCAGGCATCGTCGTGGTGTCGCGTCCAGCCAATTTGGCTTCGCTGAAGTCAAATTTCTCCCATGCCAAGACCATTACATTGCCATTTGGAAGTGCAGCGAAGTCATGATGGGCCAAATGACGGCTGTCACTGACCTTGTACAACCATAGCTGTTGGCTCCACCAGTCAAGGATTTCGAAGTAGCCCCCGTTGCCACCATTGCTGGCAAAGCTGCCATTGGACCAATCGCGCCCCGAGCGCAGCAAGGTCCCATCCGGACGAAGGTAGGCCATCATTCCTGGCTGAAATGCGCTGTTCCATTCATGCACACGCAAGCCGCAGTTTTCGACGAGATAGGTTTTGAAGCTTTGATTGGGGGTAAATAGCGTGTAGGCCAAGGTGGCCAGGCTATCGTCGTAATAGATTTTACCGACCGTGCGCGTCTGGGCGATGAGCGATCCCGATCCAGCGGCAAAAATTACAAGGAACAAAAACAATTGAATGCAACGAATGATTTTCATATAAAGCCTCCTTGTCCAAAAGTAGCGTAAACATCAGCTATTTGCAATGTCTGACCGCAGCAGTAACTTGTCGGGGAATTTCAAATTTTTGGGCGAAGGAATGCGGTTTCAAAAGGGATCGCTGCGCCAAGGCCAAGAAGTAGGGAAATAGTTTTCGGATTGCTTTCAAAGCACATTGTACAATGCAAAAACACATCTCTTTTCAACGATTGGGGATCTTGACCGGCAGCCTGTTGCTGTTGGGGTTCTTTTGCCGATCAGCCTCGATTTCAGTGGAGGTGTAATCTACTTCCCCAACATTCAATTTCTCGGGCAAGATTTGTTCCCGTTTTCAGTGAGGCTGTACCTGTTGCTGCCGCTGTTGGGTGGTGTAGCCTGTTTGATTGCCTTGGTTCCTTCGAATGCCTACGTGCGTGCAGGACTGTACTTTTTTGCCGGATTTACGCCTTGGGTGATGGAATATGTGATGACCTCCGAATTGCTGTCCTACCTAGCAGGACTCAATAGTAGGGGCTTTGACGGCGCAAGTTTCTCCATCACGTCCTTGATCTCTGGATTTTTGTTGCGATTTGGGCTTTTGGGCATGTTTGCAGCCGCGTTTGCCGGCCGTGCCAATCCCAAAGCCAAATTGGCGCACTATTTTGCCATGGTGGGGAGTGTGATGGTGATCATGGCCTTAATGTTTCCAACGCAATCCGGGGGCGATAGTTGGCGAATCCTCATTCTGATGCCTTTTGAAGCATTGGGCTCTGATGCAGTGGCCGGCTCCGTTTTGATGGTCTTGTTGGCCTTGTTATTGGCAGCGACCGTTTTGGGGATTCTCTGGGGTATCGGCTACAAAAAGGGAACGAACAACGCCAAAAGCATGAAATGGCTGCTGTTGATCGCGCTTTTATTCTCGGTGATCACCTTGTTTTGCGTCCTCTACGTTCGGTTTCCACCCATTGACAGGGTCAGGATTGGCATCCTCGAATTGCTGGTGGGCTACATCAAAGTTTTGGGCATATTTCTCGCGCCGTTGTTTGCACAATGCCTTGGGGCGATGGAGTTGTTGGCGATGACGAAGGAGGGGGAGGAGAACCAAGCGCCCGAAGTTAAATCAAGTCCCGGTATTGATGCAGCAGAGGCAAGTTCAGTAGCCGAATTGCCTTTTGATGGACGTGATTCTGAATAGCAAGATTGGGAAATTGCATCATTCAATGAACTTATGAGCTCCAAGGATCCGAAACAAATTGCACGAAAGCAAGCCCTTTTCCGGCTGATCGACAGCTTCAAGCGCAAAAACATCGACCTTGCTTTGCAGTTGGTCAAGTCAGACCGCAGCCTTTACCAAGCGGCCAAGGATCGGTATTATCCCATGTTGCGGACGCTCGATCCACAATTGGGGCAGGGACTGAACCTCCTGTACCGGATTGTCAATGACATCGACTGGAATGACAATGGCTGGCGCAGCAGTTATACCGCGCAATATGCCAACGTCGAAGATTGGGAGATGGTGCAGTGGGCAATCGATCGCTACCCGCATTCGGTGAGGATGGTGGTCAGTGTGAAGTTGTTGTCGTACATGCTTTCCCGGGAATTGCCGGAGAAGGCGTTTGTATGGGATGTTGTTGTGGCGAATGACAAGACCCCGGTGGTGGTTCCCGATCCTGCACCCGGCGCCATTCGGTTCAGGTCCATGCAGCGGCTTGAGGTTGCTACCGGACAACAATTGGAGGCCATCATTTCGATTTTGCCGGAACGGAGTGATTTGCAAACCGTGGTTGCCAAGGGCTGTCAGTTGGCTTCGCTTCCCCAAGGATTGGTGCGCCCGATCAACCTCAACCACCTCGAACTTTCCCAAAACCAATTGGAAGAGATTCCTGAAGTGCTGCGGCTTGCTTCAAGGTTGCAGACCCTGACCCTGCGTGACAATCGCCTCCAACAGTTGCCGGAATGGCTGCCCAGGTTGCAGGAATTGACCCTGCTCGATCTGACGGGCAATGCGTTGAAGGCGTTGCCGCCAGGCTTTTTGGCCAATTCCAAGATCAAAAAACTGGATTTACAGGGCAATCGCATTCGAGACTTCGGGCTTCAGGCAGGGGAGGAGAATGCCTTTTTGGAGGAATTGAACTTGGCCTTTAACCCTTTGGAGAAGTTCCCTTTGGAATTGTTGGCATTGAAGTCCCTGAAAAAATTGTCCTTGCGCAACTGCGGATTGACAAGCCTTCCTCCTGAATTGGCAGAATTTCATTGGCTGGAAAGGTTGGATGTAAAGGACAATCCTCTGATGGAATCTCCTTCCAAGTTGGTGAAGCTGGCGCGTTCATTGCCCATGATGTTGAACTATTGAGACGGCGTTGCTGTTGGGCAGAGCTGTCCAACGTTGCATTTGCCAGCGGGGGCCCTTTCCGCCCCCCACCTTTGGGCTCAAGCGTCTGTTGTCCCGTTCCACCCCCAATTTTTGCAGTTGGCTTTTGAAGCATGGAAGTTTGAAACTCCGTGCTTAAATTCGGATGTTGGTAATAATGTATTTGCGCACCCTATTTGTGAAGCCTATGAAGTCAATTGCTACCCTGTTGATCGTTTTGTTGTTTTCAGGGATCTGTCTCGGACAAAATTTGATCCCAAGTCCATTTGCCTACGCTTCCTGCATTTCCTTTGCTTCGCCCACCGGATGGGTCAATTGCACGGGTTCGCCTGATTGTGCGGCAAGTCGTTGTACCGTTCCCGGCGGATGTACAGGGCAGGCAGTGATGTGTTTTGGCGAATCGTTTTATTATATGCTTGCCGCGCCCCTCACCATTGGTCAGAGTTACACGATTTCGATGAATGTCTCGACCGGACAATTGGGCGCGAATTCGATCATTGCCGGCAACCATACGTTCAGGATCATCGGCCTCACAACGCCTCCTCCCAATTGCGGCGCTGCCAATTACGGGAGCGTTTGCAGTACCCCAGGCGCCACGACCTTGCTCACAGGCACTGTCAACACCATCGGATGGGTGCCATTCACCAATACGTTTACGGCTGCAGCTGCCATTCGCTACATCGTCATCGGCAATTGTGACGGGACAGGAAACGGCGGCAACCTCTTCTGCAATGCCTCGCTTGTGCCCACGGTTGTGTTTCCCGTTGCTTTGCAATCCTTTGAGGCATCCGCCAATGACTGCGAAGTCGATCTTTCCTGGAAAATCGACAATTCTGCCAGCGTTTTGGACCATTTTGAATTGCTGCGCTCCTCCGAAGGAAACACCAACGAACGCGTAGCCACGGTGGATGCATTGCAAAATACTTCCGAATATTCCTTCTCGGACCTCGTGATGGCAGCGGAAAACGACTATCAATTGACCATCCACTACAAGGACGGAACCATTGCGCAATCCGAAGTGGTGCATGTGGAAAGCAACTGCGAAGGTGCAAGTTTTGCGATCGAAGGCAATCCTGTCCAAGGAACCGAGGCAGTCTTGCGCTATGAAGCCACGGGCTTGCCGATGACGCTGAGCATCAGCAATGTAGAAGGCCGTATCGTCTACGAAAAGCACCTGAAATCGACGGATGCAGGATGGCAGCGCTTGCGTCTCGATGTCTCCAGCTTGCAGCCGGGCATCTATTTTGTCTCCATGGGAGACGGGCAGGTGGCCAAGTTGCGGAAGATTTGAGGTATCCTTCAGCCTTATTCTCATCTGGAATTCACGTGGGATATTTATCCAACACCTCAACCCAGGCGCCCAGCCCGAGGCTTCGGGCTCCAAAACCGTTTGTAGGCCGTGAACGTCAACAGCGAAAATCCCGTCACCACGAGGTGGTAACAGGTCCAGTTAAGCAGGCGCTGAAACCACTTTTGCCTGGGTTGTAAATTGGTTGTGGTGATTTCGATGCATTCCGCAATGGCTTGCTCAAAAGCCTCCGCGGCGACGGCGGCAAAGTTTTTCGATTCCACCGCGACATTCATTTCGATGCTGCCGTAAGCGCTCAGGGCGTTGAGATTGAAGGAACCAATGGTCGTCCATTTGCGGTCGACGACGGCCGCCTTGCCGTGCAAGACCGAATGCGGCCATTCGTAGAGTTTCAGTCCATTGCGCAACAGTCTGTCATACAGGTAATTGGTTGCCCGCCGCACGATGGGTACGTCCGAAGTGCCATTCAGAATCAGCTTGATTTCCACACCACGTTGTGCCGCCTTTCGCATGGAATAACTTAACCTTCTACCCGGCAAAAAGTAGGTTCCCACAATGGTCATTTCGCTTTTGGCACTGCGAATGGCTTTCCAATACGAAACTTGAATCTCGTTTTTGCCAAGGAGCCAATCATTCAGCAGAATGTCAACATGCTTTTCGGCGTTTCCGTCGGAGATGTGCTTGCGGCGGTATTCGTAGCGTTTTTCAAAATGCGCATCACACAACCGATTGAGCTGGGCGCCGATTTCGGTACTTTCGATTTTGACCGCATAATCCAGCCAAGCTCTTTGCGTTGCGGAGCCATGGTATTTGTCGGCAATGTTGATGCCACCGATCAGGGAAAACTTGCCATCTGCGACGACGACCTTGTGGTGCAGTCGGCGGCCGAGGTGCAGGCTCTGCCAGGAAAGCCAAGGTCCAAAGAGGCGGATTCGCACGCCCGCTGCTTGCAGCGTCTCGATCATACTTTTCGGGAGGCTCCCCGAACCGTAGGCATCCACAAGCAGGGTCACGCGCACGTTCCGCTTCGCGGCAGCGACCAAGGCCTCCACAACGGCCTTGCCCGTCGCATCCGGATCAAAAATATAGGTTTGCACGTGCAATTCCGTCTGCGCCTCGGCAATCATCCGGTGCAACTGCTCAAAATAATCCGTTCCACCATGCACCAAGGTCAGCCTTGGTTCGGCTTTTGCGGATGAATTTTGGCTGCGGACTTTCCTTTTCATGGTCGCGATGCTGCGAATGACATTCGGTTATTTCCCCAATATGCGATCAACCAATCTCCAGAAAACAACGCCCTTCGATTCCGTAAACCGCATGCGGTTCAGTGGCCGTGCATTGTCTGCCCCTGCCGCAAAGTCGTAGCGCAAGGCGAATTCGGAGTCGAGACTGTCCCAACTGCTGACCTGTCCAAAGCGCAAATCATTGAAATAAATGTGTTCGCCTTGTTGCGTAAGGGCATAATTCCCCTTCGAAAGCCGTTTCAAAACTGCCAAGGTAGGATCAGATTCGAAGGCGGCCAACAAAGAATCGTTGCGCTCCAAACGGTGAAATTGCACGTCGGTATCTGCGTCGAGCAATGAATAATAACCGATCCAAGCGCCCGTTTTATCCTGCGAATAACCCATCCACAAAAGGCTGTTCATGGGCGTCGGCGTCACCGTGAAGGAAGTGAAACTTTTTCCTTGTGCTGTCAGGGAATTTGTCATGATCCGCTGAACCGAAAGATGGCCGACAAATGTGAAGAGGAGATACAATCCGCTCAGGAATAGGCCGGTAAGGTTCCATTTTCGTCGGGTTGCTTCATTGGAATAGGTGCGCAGGACGCCAATCGTGCAAATCAGAAGCGGCAAGGTGTAAAACGGATCCGCGACAAAAATGGTGTCGAATGCGATCCTCGCGGAATGAAACGGCTCAAAAAGGCCCGTGCCATAACACGTCAATACATCGAGCAGCAAATGACTGAGCAAGGCGAGTCCAAACAGCAATGTCCATTGTACAAAGGGAACGGTGGCATTCGTTTTGTTTCGCCGAATCAGCCAAGCCAAAATCAGGGGCAAAATGGCCGCTACCAACAAAGAATGCGTGATGCCGCGGTGAAAAGCCAATTGCTGCGCATGGGGCAAGAAAAAATGACCAAGGACGTCCAAGTCGGGCAACAATGCTGTCACAGCACCCATTGCCATGCCACGCCGCCCAATCCGCCGCCCAACAGTAGCTTCGCCAATCGCGGCACCCAACAAGGCATGTGAAAGCAAGTCCATTGTTCCTTTACTTCAATTCTCACCCGAATTTAGGGAGAATTGCCCAAAGAGTGGGGGTTTGCTGGAGGGGTTGTTTGGCCACCAAGACACCAAGGCACCAAGTCAAACGTGCTACACTTGGTGTCTTGGTGCCTTGGTGGCGAAATAATCAGAACGCCCGATAGGCCAAATATTCCGGAAGATTCCAAGCGAGCCAACTTTTGGATTCCCAATGCGTTTTGAAGGCTTGTTTCCGGTATTGGATCAGGTCAAAATAGTCGTTGGCGCTCATGTAAATTTGTTCGGCAGGGAATTTTACCCGTTGAATTTCGTCGATTTTGAGCAATTCAGGCAAAGGTTTATCGAGGTAGGGGAGGGCTTTGTCGCTCAAGCCCGCGAGATATTCCAGGTGCAAAAATGCTTGGTCGGCATGGCGGAAATTGTACCGCGCAATCACGCTGTCCCAATTCACAAGCGATGCCAAACTCAACACGATGAATACCGTCAGTGTGTTCATCCTCAGGATGTAAAATCCGCTGCGTTGTTTGCTGACTTTCCGGAAAACGGTCCACAATCCATAGAATGTGAGCAGCAGGAAGATGATCACCCCGATGCGTTTATAGGCCAATGAAAAATGCGAGATATAATAAAAATTGCGCATGGCCACGGACAAGGTCAGGATGGCATTTTGCGCAATCCAAGCATAACTCAGGTATTTGAGCAGCTTGTTGTTGGCGTAAAAATTGAGATTCCCCCGGAAGAAATACAGCACAAGTGCTCCCGAAATCAAAATGGACAAGATCAACAAATAGGTTCCTTCGTGGACGAAATGCTTGAGCGTGAATCCATTCCATTGGAAATTGAACCAAACCCCGTTGACGTCGATGATATTGAGCGTCAGGAGCAAGGCATTCAGGATAATGAGGAGAAAGATGCCTGCACGGAGCTCGTTTTTCAGGGAATTGGGCGAAAATTGGAGGGTTCTGCGTTTGCGTTGTCGCAAAAGTTGGTCGACGGCCTCGGTATCCGCTTGCACGACCCCCTCGGAGCGTACGCGCAAATAAATGAGGTTGCTGAAATAGAGACCCAATAGAAAGGTGAATACAATCGTGCCGTCAAAATCCTGGAAAACGGAAGTCCAACCTTGCCCAATGTTGTTCCTGATGTTGCTGACCAATTCGCCAAATACGGGATTTGCAAGGCCATATATCAGGATGAAAACGGCGATGACCAACATTGGAATCGTAAATATTCTTGATCTCCAGATGAGGTTGAAGACCTTTCTTGCCTTGAATTCCCGTTGGTTGAGTTCGGTAAAGAAGCGGATTTGAGATTCGAAGAGGTTCATGAAGGCGGCCCCGATTGCGCTCATCAGCGATTTGAATGCAGGGTAGGTCAGCACACCGGTGAAAATGAAGACCGAAATGAAATGCAACACATAGGAAAATAACGAATGCGTCAGAACTGTCCCTAGGCCAGTTGCCAAAAAAGCAACGCCGGAAGTGGTGGCAGTCAGCCCTTTGAATTTGAATTCGCCAGAGAAGAACAACCACGCAAAAATCGGCCATTCAAGGAGAAGAAGGTTGATTCCGATGCCTTTCCAATGAAAGAGGAGTGTAAATAGGATGGCAGTCGCAAAGGCAAGCAGAACGGGTAGTTTCTTTTTCATTCGTGGAATTGATAGTAAAGTTTACATGAGGCTGAACATACGGCGAAGATTCACTGCGGGTTGTTGGAGAAAGGTGTCATTCTGAATGCATGGTGGAATTATTGGTGCTTATTTTTGCCACCAAGGCACCAAGGCACGAAGCCCCCCAACTTTGTGCCTTCGCGCCTTCGTGGCTAAATTCTCGGCACAAAAGCCAGAAAGTCCGCCGATTCAACCAATTGATCAAACCTTTCCCGTACAAATTCAGTAAATTCACCTTATGCGGTACTACTTGATCCTTGTTTTCTGCTTCCTGTCACTGTTTGCACCTGCGCAAACGGGTCGCACGTACGCGAGTGTGGCCCAGCGACGGGCGTTTTACGATCAGCTTGCCGCGAAATACAACAGTCCGGCGATCCGCGAAATATTGGCGAGCGACAAAAAAAATACGTTTGACCAATACGTGGACGGGCATTCAGAAGAGCAGCTGATCAAGGACTACGGTACGGTCATCCACGAATTGCTCCACGGCTACGACGACAGCGAATTTGAGGCGCACCATTATTTTATCGCGCCCGGTTCCAAGGTCAAGGTACCGGTTGGCAAATATTACAATTCGAAGGAGCTCAATACGCTTGTGCGCAAGGGCGCGCAGGACAGTATCTTTCGGTATGGGCTCTATATCGGCGGACGGAGTGACCTCCAAGGTCTACAAGTGGACCTCAACAAAAGCCCTGATTCGGAGGTGATGTCAGTAAAAATGGGCATCTATGGAATTGTCGAGGAATACAATGCCTATTACCATGACAACCAATCGATTTATGAACTCTACGAATATTATGTCAAAACCTTTGGCGCCAACAATTCGGAGGCCATGACGGAGTACATCGGCATGGCGGAAAAGGCGACTGTTGCATTCTACGAATTTCGGCTGTTTGTTGGGTGGTACTTGGTGCATGCCCAAAAGAAACATCCTGAAATTTATCAGAATACCCTCTCCAACAAAGCATTGCGGGCGGTGTTTACGCTCATTGATGAGAAGTATTTCGCGCTGACACAGCTGATTGCGAAACGTAAAGAAAGTTTGAAGGGCCAATTGGAAGTCGATCCTTTCACCATGCTGGACTTCAGCGGATCGGATGCAGACCTGTACAAATTTATTGAGCTTTCGAGCGAGGACGATTTGGGCGACCCCAAAAAACTCGATCCGATGATTTTACACGAGTACCGCAAAGTTTATGCGCAATTCATCCAAGAACTTGAAACCATGGATCCCGATAATAACCTGCGCAAATTTGCCAATATCCCGCAACAGATCGCCTATTTGAAGCGCCTGATGACCCCTGAAATGCGTGCAGCATTGGAGGTTTTTCGTGTGCCGAGCCTCAACGAAGGCAATTGGCGTGCGTATGTGGGGAATTAGGTTGATTGGGTCATGCAAATGACGGATTTCTCATCAGCATTTTGCGACTACAATTCCATTCCAAGGTGCGCAATAATCCCGGGAATTCCTTGCAACGGAACAAACCAACCGGGCATGCCAAAGTTGATCTGCATCCCGTGAATGCCGTTTGCCTTGAGTTTTTCCAAGTAAGGCAAAGCTTGCGGCACCGTCATCGACAGGTACAGGATTTCCCCCGCCGGATTCAAGAATCCGCCGTCAACTTGGTCGTGGTTGGCTTTGCCAAATTGCATGGCCAATTCGCTGTCCGTGAAGACAAACACCCACTGCACCCCGTCAATGACCGAAATAAATGGACGCACGGCATCCAGATTTTCGGTGTAGGGGGAAATGAAAATCCATTCGTCGAGACCGAGAAAGGCCCGGAAAAGGGCGCCCTTGTCGTCCATCGTTGCTTCAGGCGCCATGGCGCGCGTGCTCAAGGCAATAAAATCATGCGGATGTGCCATTTCTTTCTTTTGAGGAAAGATAGCGACATCTGCCGCATTTTTCCAAAAGCCTACCAAACGCTGTTGTACAGCTTTTTCTCCTTTTCGGTCAAATCCTCTTTTTGAAAGATCACGAGCACTTTGGCTGCGACGACACGAATGTACGAATACAAATGGGGGTTGTATGGCCGCCAAGGCACCAAGACACCAAGTGAAACGGGTATTGTTGGTGGCGTCATAGCACCTCCAGCTTGGTGTCTTGGTGCCTTGGTGGCAAATCACCCATCAAACATCTGGTTCAAATATCTCGAGCACTTTGGCAGCGACGCCTTCATCTGCAAGCAATTGCTGAAAAACAGCTGCCTCGACCATTTTTGCCGAATCCTTGGCGATCGCGGGAACATCTAAATTTGTGCGTGTCGCGTTGACCCAGTCAAACTTTGATCCTTTTACGGCCGCCACAACCGTCAATTGATTCCTGATTTTTCGGTTGTCGATGGCGATTCCTTTGAGCGTGGCATATTTTCCGAGCGCTTTCAACAGGCCTTTGCGAATGCCATTGATCAAGGAGCCGCCGTAGATGAGTTCGTCAAAATTGGCGTAGGTGACAATCTCCGTTTTGCTCAGCCAACAATCCAAATAGGCAATGCAAATTTTGTAGGAATAAGCGCCAATTGTCTCCTCCAAATCCAGCCGAAAGAGGGTTTTTCCATGCAGTTGTTCGCTGAGTTTGCGGTCCATCAACTGGGACAAGCCTGAAGGATAATCCATCTGAATGGCCTGAGGTTCAGTAGTCGTAAGGTCATGGAGTACAATCTTGAGCCGTGTTTCGATGTAGGCATAATTCTGAAGAAAACTGCCGTACATTTCCCGACCAAGCTGAACGTTTTGGAAGATGTCGGGGTCGATGTTGAAGGAGATCGCAAGCTTTCCGACACCCTGCATCGTTTCTGCTGCGGACAATTCATAAACGCCTTTTCGGGAAACCAATTCTGCTTTGTGATTCGGCGTCGAAATCACCATTTGAACTTGTTCTGAAAGGGCAATCAGCACTGGAATTCCCAAATTTTGGAAGTAACGCTTCGGATCGCCCATATTTTTCCAACATTCCAAAACCGGGGAAACCAAGATGTCGTCGGCCACAATTTGGACCTGTTGGTCGGGGAGGAACGTGATCCGAACCGTAATTTTCTCCGTGGAGAATTGCAGCAGGTCATCGAGCAAATAGCCCAACAGATTCTTCAATCCGCGGTGGGACAATTCTCCGACATACATTCCCGGTCGTCTGCGAATGGCCTCGAAGGGTGTCATTTCTATTGGTTCCATGGATTTTTTTGGGTTGAATTAAACCTCCTCCAAAACCGAATTCCCCTTTGAACAATCCCCCGAAGTCCATTCCCAGGTTTCATGCAGCCTGATTTTTCCATTCGGCAGAATCTCCGGAACGGAGGTGCAAATGCCTGTCATCAATTCGCCGTGAATATTGACTTGGTGGTAGCGCATGTCGATCTTGCCATCGGCATCGACGAGACCGATCAAGTGGCCTTGAATGATTTTCCCACCGGTATATTCAGCGGTGAGAATGTTGCCCGACTGTTGATAATGAAATTGCGTTTCGCTGCTTGTCTCGCCATTGGCTGTGTTGGCAACCGGGCGGAAGACTTTGTTGTGGTAATGGATCATTTTGAAATTGGATTCGAAGAGAATTACAATGCAATGGCCGGATTCACAAGTCCGCAATCAACTGCTCCAAGGCCTGCTTGACGCTCGGGAAGTGCGTGCCCACACGCGGGTCCATGATGTTGCCTCCAAAACCCGTGTATTCCTCCGATGCCTCTGGGGCCAACTTCTTCAGTCTGTTTTTGAGTTCCTTGGGTTTGAAAACACGCAAGGTCCAAATGCAGATGACTTTGGTGAAATCGTCCTCCTCCTTGCTGCCGATCTTCTCCAACAACAATTCCTTGGTTTCCTCCGAATCGTTAGCGATCATCGCCCGTGCTGCCGAAATACGGTTGTGACGGTTGTTGCTGTCTTGAAAGAAGGGGAGAACCTGCTTCTCGTATCCTGTCAACCGCAAATGGAAAATCGTTTCCAAGGCGACGTGCTGCATGAAAAAGTCATTGATTTCACCGTCCTCAAAGCCGGCCGGCTTCTTCGCCAATTGTTCATCGATCCACGCACGGATGGGGGCTTCGTCGAATTTCAAGCGATGCGCCTTGTTGAAAATCGCCTGCATCGTCATCTCAAAGATGTCGACAGAGATTTTGGTTTGATGGTAGGAATGCCGGTAGGTCGCAAAAACATCGCCTGAATCGCGGTAGGCAAAACCCGTGGTGGGCGTCGGGATGCAATACTCACCCTTCTTGTTTTTCTTGAGGAAAAAGTAGCATTCGCTGCTGTCGGGCAGGTGGAATTCAGGACCATGGCCTGCCGAATTGCTCGTCATTTCCAAAAAATAGAAATTGGTAATTTCCAGGTCCTCCGGCAAATTTCCTCCCCCAAATTGCTGCCGGATATGAATCTTGGCGCCCTTGTGTTCGTCCACGGAAATCACATCCGCCAAGACAAAATAGTCGGCCTCGCGGATCACGGCATCCATCCACGGTTCGTCCCAAGTCGTTGCCTGAACTTGCGTCGCAGCGGTAATCATGAGTAGGATGCCCAAGAATGTCCATTGAAAGTAGCGCATCTGTTTTTGCATTTAAGGGTTGCCAATGCCGTGAGAACCAAACTGTGGGCGCACAACCAAGCGCGTGCGCAAGTCCAATCCACCACGATTTTTGTCCAATTTCTGCAAAATTTGCGGAGCTTGCAAGCGGTCAAATCAGGCATCACAGGGAGAGTTGCGATTGCGATGTTGGAGGAACGGAACGATGCAGATATTCAGCGCTGCTGTTGAGGATTTCGCATCTTTTCCTTTGGGTGATTCAGCTCGGCGATACCCTGGCAACGCACGCGAAATGGAGTTTTAGATAGGTTTTGCGGACTTACTTCCCTTCGGCCGCAGCTTTGGGTATTTCCCGCCAAGTATAGCTTTTCTGTACGATTTTCCAGCTTCCTTCATACTTCAACAGGAGAAAATAGTCCGTAAAAACGCGCCAATTCGGGATGACAATCTCGGCTTTGGCGATGGCGGCATCCTTTTCATAGTCGATCGAAATGATGCGTCCGATGCGGTTGGCTTTTTCGCCTAGCTTGATGTTAGCGATATACGTTTCCCCCGAACGAATGCGCAGACTGTCCTGATCGGTGACCGTGTACAGGTTGAAATCCGGATGAAATGCCCGTATCAAGCGGTCCGGTTCGCCATTGGCTGTCCCCTCGATATAGTCCATCAACGTAGCGGTGATCAGGGCAAACTCGGATTTGCTGTCCGCGGTTTGGGAGAATGCGATTTGCCCAGTGAAAAGCAACAACCCGAGTGTCAAAACCTTGGGGAATTTCATCTTTCTTCCTGTTGTAAAGCCCATTTTAGTCAATTGCACCATGATCATGGCACCTGTCAAGGCAAATGAACTGAAATTTCCCGATAGCCGACTTACTTTTTGCAGCATGCTGAAACCTTTGCATGAATGACAATTCTCCGAAATCCATTATCTTGCTGCATCGAAGATTTGTCACAAGATTAAAATTCCCAAGATGGCATTGCAGGTGCCCAAAAATAGCTTCTTGGCGCAGTTTTGCAAGATTGCAGGCTTGTTGCTCCTGATGGCTTTGCAATTGGGTATATGGAGCCGCGTCGATGCTGCTGCACCAATTTGTATCAAAGGCGTTGCAGACCTCAGAGGCATTGATTTTGAACATACAGGAGCAATTCGGCTCGATGGCGAATGGGAATTTTTTTGGGATCAATTGTTGCCAACCGTTGATGGGCCCACCCAGGACAGCTTCACCAATGTCCCTGGAATGTGGACGGCATCCGGGCGCAAAGGGCAGGGGTTTGCATCTTACCGGTTGAAAGTCTTATTGCCAAAAGGGCTTGCAAGCATTGGCCTCAAAATGCCCGAATTTTCGACGGCTTACGAACTCTGGGTGAATGGCATTTCCAAGGCCAAAAATGGAACGGTGAGCAAGGTTCCCGATCAAGGCGAGGCAGCCTATGAACCATTGCTTTTCTTTTTAACCTCTCCGGAGGACACGCTTGACTTCGTGCTCCATGTCTCCAATTATCATTTTTACACCGGAGGTGTCCCGCAATCGATCATCATTGGAAACTACGAAGTACTGGCATCGCTCCGCGAATCACAGGTAGCCTACGGCGCGATGCTTTTTGGCATCCTCCTCATTATCGGCATGTTCCATTTGGGGATCTACTTCTTCCGCCCCAAGGAAAAGTACAATCTTTATTACAGTCTGTATTGCCTGCTTTTGGCTGCCAATACACTATTTGTCACCGAACGCTGGATCTTTGCTTTAGCCGGACCGTCGGTATGGCCCTTGCTCTACAAGGTCTATATTTCGATGGTCTACTTGGTTTTGCTGATGCTCATTTTGTTTTACAGTGCGTTTTTCCAGCCGGTGATTGCGCAGTGGGTCAAGCGGGCCATGGGTGCAATTTTTGTACTTCAGGCATTGTTGGTATTGGTACTGCCCACCCAAATCGGGTCTTGGTTGGAACCGATTGCGGGGATTAACCTGATGACTGCAGGGTTCATCGCGATTTTCATTTTTGCAAAGGCAATTTGGCAAAAAAAGGAGGGCGCCATCGTGATTGCCATCTGCAACGTGATCTTCTTGGCTTGTTTTGTGCTCGACGGTCAGCTTTCCGCCAACCAAATTTCCGGCATCCATCTTTCCCACTATGTCACGGTGCTGTATGTGATTGCGATCTCCCTGATCCTTTCGCGCCGTATCGCCAACGCCTTCAACAAGGTAGAGACGCTCTCCGTGGACCTCCAATCGGCAAACGATGGCCTCCTTGACCTCAACAAAAATCTGGAAGCCGAGGTCAAAGCGCGCACCCGGCAGGTGCTCCAACAAGAAAAAATGGCTGCCCTCGGGCAACTGACGGCCAACATCGCCCACGAAATCAATACGCCGATGGGCGCCATCAAAGCATCCATCGAGATGCTCGACGTTTCCTACCGCAATGCTTTGAAACTGTTTCCCAAGGCGTTGGAAGCGTTGAACGTGCAAGAACGTGAGACCTTGTTGGGGATGCTTTCGGAAATGCTTTCCAGAAAAGAGCCACTCTCTTCCCGCGAAGAACGCCAAAAGCGCCAAGCCGTCAGCCAAGCCTTGGAAGCCGCTGGCGTTCCCGATGCAGCGATTCTGGCGTCTAAATTCTCCCATGCTGGAATTTTTGATTTTGATGCAGACCGGCTTGCCTTGCTGTCAAAGTCAGGAATCGGCAATGCATTGGCCTATTTGTTTGAGAATTTCGAACAAATCTCCGCTGCGCAAAATATCCAGATTGCCTTGGAGCGGGTAAACAAGATCATGTTTGCCATCAAACTTTATTCCAGGGGTGGTTCTGCGACGACGAAGTCCGAAGTGAATTTGGAGCATGCCATTCAAAGCGTCACTTCACTTTATGGCAGTTGGTTCAAAAAGGGCATTGTGCTTCAAACCGATTTTGGGGTGATGCCGCCGCTCCTTTGTTTTGCCGATGAGCTGCTGCAAGTTTGGACGAATCTGATTTTGAACGCAGTCCAAGCGATGGGAAGCTCTGGCACCTTGGAAATTGCCACGCGACAAGACGGCAACAATGCGGTCATCACCATTGCAGACACTGGTCCAGGAATCCCCCCGGAAAACTTGGAAAAGATTTTCGACCCGTTTTTTACCACAAAAGTTTCTGGCGAAGGCAGCGGACTTGGGCTGGACATTGTGCGTACCATTGTGACGCGCCATGAGGGTACCATTGCTGTCAAAAGTGAACCGGGCAAAACCGTTTTCACCGTGACGATTCCCAACCCTCCTCCACGTATTTCCCAACCCACCTAAGAATATGAAAACGTCAAAATCAACCACAGAAAGAGCCTGGTTGGCATCTTCGGATGCAGAATACAAGGCATTGAAGCTCCAAAAAGGGACCGTCGAACCCTGGGAAGACGGCATGCGCACCACAGGAGGAAGCGGAACCTATGAATGGTGGTATTTTGATGGCAAGTTGGCGGATGGTTCCACACTTGTTATCGGTTTTTACACCAAACTGCTCACGAATTTGCAGGCAGGGATTCAACCCGTAATTATGGTCAATCTTGACTACGAAGACGGCACCAAAATTGAAAAGCGGATTGAATATTCTGAAAGTGAGTGGACCGCACACACTGACCAATGTAATGTCTCCATCGGTGCCAACTATTTTCGCGGCGACCTGGAGAAATACGAGATTCATTTTGAAGACGATGAGCTCACTTTGGATATTCAGCTGCACCGCGAAACGATGAGTTGGCGCCCGGAGACCGGGTATATGATGTTTGGCGAAGAAGGTGATTATTTTGCGTGGGTGGTGGCAGTGCCGCAAGGCGAGGCTACGGTTTCCTATACCTACAATGGCCAAGAAGTCACCACCACGGGTTCTTGCTACCATGACCACAATTGGGGTAACAAGAGTCTTGCTGAACTGATCAATCATTGGTATTGGGCGCGTGCTGAGATGGGCCCCTATTCCGTGATCGCCTCGGAAATCATTGCCGAAAAGGCTTATGCTTATGATTCATTGGTGGTTTTCAACCTTTCCAAGGATGGTAAGCTCTTGCAAGACAATGGCCTGAATGTAAAATTGTTGCGTGTGTTTCCTTTGCCCGAGGAAAGCACAGGCAAACTTGTGAGCAAGGAGGTTCATTTTGTTTACGAAGACGATCAAAATCGTTACGAATTGAAACTTGTGATCGAGAAAACCTTGCTGGGCACGTATCTCGCAGAGGGTCCGATGCGGATGTTGTCCTTGCTGCTCACAGGCAATGAGGCCGCTTACATGCGGTTCACAGGTGCGGCAACCCTGAGGGTTTATGAAAACGGAAATCTTCAAGCAACGTACGAAAATGATGCGGCTGTTTGGGAACTGATGTACTTTGGAAAGTAGGGTGGGGGAGGAGGTCTGAAAGACCTGTTTGCCCTCAGTCCTCCACAAAATACATGTCGATTTCCCCTTTGTTTTTGGCCAAAACCTTTCCGCGATGCACACAACGGAAATGGTCCTTGACCAAGGCATAAGTTGCGCCAGAAATATTGACTTTACCGATTTCTCCGCTGCTTTCCATCCGGGAGGCAAGGTTTACGGCATCGCCCCAAACGTCGTAGGCAAACTTCCTTTTGCCAATGACGCCGGCAATCAAGTCGCCGGTATTTACGCCAATGCGTAATTCCCAAGCTTTCAGGCCGTTGGATTGCCGAATGGAATTCCATTCTCGGACCCATTGCCGAATCTCCAAGGCTGCGCGTACCGCGTCCACAGCATTGGTGGTGTTTTTCACAGGCAGCCCGCCGGCGCACATATAGGCATCGCCGATCGTCTTGATTTTTTCGAGGTCGTGCCGGCCAATGATTTCGTCAAATGCCGTGAAGCATTCATTCAAGGTTTGTACAAGTTCTTGCGGACTGATCGCTGAAGACGAGGTGGTAAATGACTGGAAATCAGTAAATAAAACGGATACCATTTCGTAATAGCGTGGCGTGGCCTCGCCCTTTTGTTTCAATTCGGCGGCGATTTCCTCGGGCAGAATATTCAACAACAATTCCTCGCTTTTTTCTTTTTCGCGCTGAAGCTCCTGGGTTCGCTCCGCAATAAGGAGTTCTAATTCGTGGTTATGCCGTTCCAACAACCGATGCTGCGCATCCAATTGCCGCTCCTGAAAGAACCCCTTGATGGCTTCCCGCACGGTCAAAATCAAGTCGTGGCCTTCCCAAGGTTTGGCGATATAGCGGTAAAGGTTGGCATGATTGACCGCCTCGGTCACCGCCTCAAGATCCGCTTGGCCCGTAAGCAGCACAGTATAGGTCGCAGGCGTCACTTGGTGAATGCGTTGGAGCAGTTCATGCCCCTTGATTCCGGGCATGATTTGATCTGCAATCACAATCGGAATCGTATCTCCGGCATCGAGGAGTTCGGCAATCAATTCCAAGGCTTCCTCTCCGCTTTCGGCCAACTCAATCACATATTGATTTCCGAAATCTCGCCCCAACTGCGACTTGAGTCCGTTGAGCACGACCCTTTCATCGTCCACACATAAAATGATCCCGTTTCCCATAACTCAATTCCTCATCAGCGCTGCGTTGCGATTCCTGTCAGCCGTTTTCAGAGCGCTTTGCAGTCCACGATTCTGCGTCAACGCCCCAATTCCCGGCGGATGAAATTAAACAAAATTGAGGGAAGTCCAATGCTGCGGCGGGATGAATTTGGGATCTTTCAGCCCCCCGACACGATCTTAACCCAAGTCAATGAACCCCGTTCTGCAGCACCCTAACTTTGCCTCATTGTTCAATTACACACTGAAAATCAATGAATATGAAAGCTGTTTCCTGCACAAAATACGGCGCGCCTGATGTGCTGCAACGCGTAGAATTGCCCGTTCCAACGCCCAAGTCCGGCGAAGTGCTTGTGCGCATTTTGAATACGACCGTGACGGCAGCGGACTTGATGATGCGCACAGGGTTGCCGGTAATCGGAAGGCTGTATCTGGGCATCAGAAGGCCGAATAAACCCGTGTTTGGTTTTGATTTTGCAGGCGAAGTCATAGGTCTCGGGCCGGATGTCACCGCCTTCAAAGTCGGTCAACGGGTCTTTGGTGGCACCACCGAACTCGGTTGCTATGCCGAATATGCCTGCATCAAGGCCGATGACGTCATCCTGGAAATTCCCGAAGGTATTTCCTACGAACAAGCCGCGCCGGTCGCTGCATCCGCCATTACCGTTTGGAACTTCCTTAAAGGGCAAGCAAATCTTCAAGCAGGGCAGAAGGTGCTGATTTACGGGGCATCCGGTGGATTGGGAACTTATGCCGTGCAAATCGCCAAGGCGCTCGGTGCCGAAGTCACGGCGGTCTGCAGCACTGCCAATGTCGCGTGGGTCAAGGCCCTCGGGGCGGATTTTGTGGTCGATTATACCCGGGAAAATTTTGCGAACCGCGAAGCGCAATATGACTTGATCTTCGACACCGTAGGCAAGTGCACGTATGGGCAATGCAAGACGATCCTTTGCAAAAACGGTGTCTATTTGGCTGCCGTCCTGACTTTGCCCTTGCTGTTGAGGATGCTTTTCGGAGGATTATTGGGTAGCAAGAAGGTCAAAGTTTCGGCCACCGGCATGCTCAAGCCCAACATTCGGCTGGGATACTTCAAGGAAATTGCAAAGCTGATGGCCGACGGGAAAGTCCATTCCGTAATCGACCGGACAGTCCCGTTGGCCGAGATTGCGAATGCCCACGCCTACATCGCCCAAGGACGGAAAAAGGGAAATTTGGTGGTGTCGGTGCAATGACCCGTAGGTGGAAAAGGAGGGATTTCGTCATCCAGAGCGTCTTTATTGTCACTCGGAGCGTCCCCGTTGTCACTCGGAGCGAAGCGAAGAGTCTACCTCGCGGAAACACCGAATGCTGATCAGTTGCAATTGCTATGAGAACCGTAGATGCATCGCTTCGCGCTGCATGACCGTGAAACTCTCCACTCTCCACTCTCCACTCTCCACAATCTCAGCACAATACCGAGAACTCTAAACTCTAATCTCCCTTCGCCATACGTTTCCGAATGCGGCTCAGTGACTCTGGTTTGACCCCGATATAGCTTGCAATCTGATATTGCGGCGTGCGTTGCAGCAGTTCCGGGCGGGTTTGTTGGAGTTTGATGTAACGCTGCTCGGGGCTGTCGGTCATGTAGGAATTGAGGCGCCGCTGTTGCTCCGCAAAGGCGGCCTCCACCACTGCCCTTGAGATCGTTTCGAATCGTGGAAATTGCCGGAAAAGCACCTGCGCCTGCGCTTCATTGCCCATCGAAACCGTGGTGTCTTCGTTGCAAACCCAATAAAAAGTAGCGGGTTCCTTGCGGGTGAAGCTGTTCAGAGAAATCGCCCATTGGTCCTCCGTGAAAAATTCGGTGGTTTTTTCCTCGCCGTCAACGATGCTGTATTGCCGGATGCAGCCTTCCATCACGAAATAGGAATCGGCCGCCACCTGCCCTTCGCGGACGAGGAATGTGCCTTTGGGGAAGGTTTTGAGCACCATATTTTATGCAATCGCTTGCGCCTCCTCAGCTGACAGCGGAGAAATCCTTGAAAAATGCGCGATGAATTTATTGTGCAGCATGGAAATTCGGATGAATCAGCAAATCGTCCAACATTTCCAATTGATGCAGCGTCTCAATCGATGCGCAGGATTCCCGCAAAACCTTCCGCACAGTCTGGGCATGTTCCGGCAACTTCTCCCCCGAATTTTCAAAGGTTTGCCGGTCCGGCCATTGGGCGTAGGCGATGAAAACGCATTCGGATTCCTGGTGCAAACGGGAGCCCAAACTGCCTTCGTATTCGCGGATGAGCAAGGTCATTTCCCGCCACGATTGCTGGAATTGTGCGACTTGGTCAGGTTTTGCGGTGAAGCGATAGATGAGGATATACATCAGGAGCTACCAATTTATTTCGTGTTCTGCCCATGTTTCCCGAGCAAGAAACGCTTCTGCTGCAGAAAAGCATTGTAAGAGAGGACATTCAGCAGGCCAAACAATGCGAGGAAGATTCCCAAAACAATCACGGCATACGTCGGCAGCGCCTCGGAACCCGTGCTTACCAAATACATTTTTGCCGCGATCAATACCCCGATCAATGAGAGAACCAGGATGAAATAGGGCTTGGTCACCTGACTGAATTTGCCGGTTTTTTTGTCCATGATCAGCGTCACTTCATTTTCCTTGCGCAGCAAGGCGATGTCCATGCCGATTTTGAGCCATTCGCCTTCGGCTTCCGAAACTCGAAACTGCTGTTCCCCCATCAAAATCGTAAACGAAACGCGCGATTGGTTCACGATGGAGCGGGTCTGATCAAAATAGCCATCCGTTGATTTGCGCTTTTCGGTCACCGTGCCTTCCACGAAATCGTAGGCATCCATGGGATCCGTTTGGCTTTTCAGGGCTTTCCAATTTTCGCCCCAATGATCGCCCGTTTTCACACAATAGCCTGCCGCGAGTTCAAATTCCGAACCTTCCTTCAGCGAGAGCACCACTTCCATCCCATCATACAAACGAAATTCCTTGGGCAGCTTTCCTGTATATTCCGTGCGATCAAGGGTGATCCAACCCTGCTGATATTCGTTGCCGTCGTGATCCCATGCCTTTTTCAGACTGCATTTTCGAATGGTACCTCGGATGATTTTGGTGGACATATTCTGATCTTGGTGAAAGTTGGAGCCAAAGCAAAGTGATCCCTGACGTTTTGCAGTAAGCAGATCATCGTCACGGCCTTACAAGGATAACGAGGCGAAGGATCAATTGCAAATTCCTTCCGCATTCACAGTCACCAACAACGACTACTTCCCGCCCCCACTCGCCAAAAACGGACCCACAATCTCCGCCACGCTCGTCCAACGCAAACCGGGATATCGGTTGTTGTCGGTTTGCTGCATGCGGGCATGCCCTTCGACCATGTCGCGCATGTATTGCATGCCTTGCCAAGCGGGATAAAGCTCCTTTTTGCCGGGCGCTAACGTGCGGGCGATGCCGATGATCGTACTCAACAATCCGACGCCACCAGCTCTGAAAAGGCGGTGTTCCTGTCCCGTGACTTCGCGCATGATGCCCGCAAGCGTGCGCGGACTCTCCTGAATGCCTGCGATGCGCAGGTAGCGCGGGGTGGATGCGTCAAGGGCCGCGGCGGCTGTATAGGCTGCGGTATCGGCTACGGTCGTCATGTCCATTTGTTGGTCGGCGTCGCCCCAATACAGGATGCGTTTGCGTTTGAAGAGGATCAGCGGCATCTCGCCCGTGAGCATGTCGGCAAATGCGCCATTAAAAATTGTGGTTGCTTGGATCGGCTGTTGATCGAGGTACACGTGGAATTCGCGGCGCAAATCGAGGTTGCGGTTGCGGCCTCCCTGCGTTTTGGTGAAGTCCAATGAAAAATCCGAGGGAATGAAACGCGGAACTTTGGCTGCAACGGCGGCATTGAGCAGCAATTTTTGCGTGTCGAAAATCACCTCGCGTAGGCCTGCGAGTGCGGATACCACGCAATCGATGCCTTCACAAGCTTGCGCGAGTGCTGCGGGGTCGGTCATCTCGCATTGGATGATTTCCATGCCGAGCTGCTGCAAGGCCACAATTTTGGCAGGGTCGCTGCTCGGGCGCACGAGGACACGTACGTGGGCACCGCGTTGGCTGAGCGCGTGAGCGATGTTTCCGCCGAGGTTGCCGGTGGCACCGGCTAGGAAGATTTTTTGAGACATGACTGGGGAACCGCTGTGGCGGGGGATTGTTTTGGGTGGATGCAGCCTAACGGTTTGCGGGCGAGCTCATGCGGCGTTAACAAATAGGGTGATTCTCACCGATGCAGGCTTGCGCGCTGTTAGCGGTTGCTTTCTTTTTCTATTTTGTCTTTAAGTTTTAAGTTTCTGGGTGCAAAGAGTTGAATCTCTTTGTTTCGTTTGCGCAAATAGGTAGATTCCTTTTTATACCATTGAGTATATTCGTCTGAAGCGTGAGGTATTAGATCTAAGTCCAAGAATTCGATAAAATCAAAATTGATTTTTTGAAAGGGTGTACCAATATATTCAATGTCATCAAGTTTCATTAACTCCTCTCTTATTGCAAGGTCTTCGATTCTTTTACCGAAGCAAGAGGCAATGCATTCCCGGTCTTCATAGTAACGCCCAAGTTCATCTATTTCAAAAGTCATAGGGTAATCGTCACTTGTTGCGCAATCAAAGAAATAGCTATTTTCAGCTTCCCCTTGCTCAAATTCGATAAACGCCATTCTATTGCTAAAGGGCAAGCCTCCTTCACCTTGGATTAGTCGAAACGAAATAGATGCTGCCCCAGCATTGAAAATATATCCACTATACTTCTCCTGAAAGTTAACCACGGGTTCAAATACTGGAATCTTATTTGCGTTGAAAAACTCAATGATATCTTCTTTCTTGCAAGTCGTTTCGCCTCTATCTTGTCGGGATAGAAAGTCTCTCGCTATGTCTGAAAGTTCGTGCATAAAAATTAACGCTAACATTGGGCTTGCGGAAGGCGAACAATTTACTAACTGCGTTTTGTCCCACACGCCAAGATAAATAGAGAACTATAAACTTCAATGACGCACAGTCCCGCCCGCTTGCCGCAAGCTATTGTTGGCAGCTGCACGCTTGCCGTGCTGTCCGATTTATGTAGTCCGAGTCGTAACAAAATTGTCGAAATGTTTAATGTCGTTTTTCTCGATATTTTTTATCTCAATCCAAATTGTCTCAGGTTCATACGCGTCAACCGTCGCATTTATTGTAATCCGGGATTTTAATAAACTGGGTTTGGAGTCGAATATTTCATATTTCTTCTCGGTCACTTGGTCAGCTTGTGAGTCGCCAAGTATTTTCTCAATCAATTTGTCATCGATCTTAATTGAAAAATGTCGCTCGACTTCTTTCAAGTAGTCCCGAAGCTCCGAGCCAATATCTATCAGTTTCTTAAAATCCATTCTTCAATCCTCAATCTTTGGTCGCTAAGGTCTTGGTCGGCAGTGCATTGCTGCCTAGCCTCCAGATAAACGAAAATATCTTCTCCTGCTAAGTTTGCAAACATTCCCGAGAATCACAAAACCTTCGTTTACCAAGCTAAAATCGTTTGATAAACGAAGGTTCTGCAGAGAGATGATCCACCGAGGAAGCAGGTTTCCTGTTTCTTCCTGCATGCGTGTACACCACGGGCAATCAGCGCGTGAGCGATATCACTGCCGAGGTTGCCGGTAGCACCGGCTCGGAGGATTTTTTGGGACATGGAAGGGGAACCGCTGTGGCGGGAGATTGTTTTGGGTGGATGGGGCCTAACGGTTTGTAGCTACTTGCAGTTTTTTGCCATGTGAAGTTACGCATTTGATCACTACTCGCAAAAAATTGCAAGTAGTTGCTGTTACCTGCTTTATGTCGCACCCAGTTGGGGCGTCTAACAGGTTAAGCTCGAGTTTTTTGAATTAGGAATTGGTGTCTTGTTGTTCAAATACCAGTCAATGATTCTGTCCCTTAGTCTGTCGTATAGATCGTCCTCAGTATAGGGTTGGTCCTCGATTGAAATCATATCAAGGTCCTGGTTTATTTGCTTAATTGTGGTTTTGTCGAATAGTTTGTCATCATTGAGATGTTTTCTAATGAATGAAATCAGTATCACGTGGCAGTGGTCATTAAAATTGATATTTCCGTTTCGTTGAGCTTCATCAGCCAATTTTTCTATTGCTCTTAAGAGTTCACCTTGAACTGTTTCTGCTTGTCCGGATTTTGGAACATAGGTTTTCCAAATAAATTTTCCTGTTTCAAGATACTCCTCTGCCGTCATTTTTTCCTGTCCGTTGTCGCAACCATAAAGTAGAAGCGGAATTATTAAATAAAGTACTTTTCTCATTGTCCTGTCGTAATAGCATTTTACAAGCAACGATTGGTAGATTTGCAATGGGCGGGTTCCCATGCACAAATGCTCATTCGAAGATACAAAGTTTATTGAAACCGAATACATCTTTGGGGCACGAAAGCCCGCCTATTGCAAATTTGCTGTTAGCAGTAGTTGTTCTTCTTTCGTTAGTCATAATCCGTCTTCGCGTTCCGATAGCCATGGTTTATACTTCTCCTTGTAGTTGTCTCTCGTATGTTTGTCTTTAAGTATAAAGTCCACGCCTCCGTCATACGGTGCAACAATTATGTTTTTGTCAAATGAAACGAAAAATGCTCGAATTTTGTCATTCGAAATTTCTCTTAAAATTTTGTTGTGATAGTTTGGTATCCAAACAGTCTGTGCAAATGCTGGTCTATAAATGTCGGTCTCGTCATATTGTTCAGCGTCAATTTTGTTCAATTCAATATTGTCAAGTAGTACAAATGAAAATGGTTTGAATATTTCTTCTTCGTCTGTTACGTGATTTTGTCTGTTATCGCCCCAATTATATTCACCTGTCACAATTACAATTGGTGTTTCAAGTCCGAACAAGTCAGTAATTATTTCGTTTTGTCTTGAAAGTAGAATTTCCCATTCGTTTTCATTGTCTGCATAACGTTTTGATTCTGGTAAACTGTGAATTCTAAACCACCTGTCGGAATATTCGTGTTTGAACAGATACGAAATCAACACTGTATCCGGGTAGTTCAAAGTCCATAAATTTTGAAAATCTTTTTTTGTCATCGTGACTCTATACAATTACTGCTAACACCCTGATAACCGAAACTTTCTTTTCTTTCCAAGTTCGCAAATGTTCCCAAGAATCACAAATCCTTCGTTTACCAAGCCAAAATCGCTGAATAAACCTAGGTTCTGCTGAGAGATGATCCACCGACGAAGCAGGTTTACAGTTTCCCGCAGTCCACCCACATACAGCGGGTGCGGCACCACCACAGGAACATGCATCTACCTCACAATAATTTGAAGATTACTCGCGCTACTAGCTGAGCGCAAAGAAACGGTATAAGTTCCCGAAGCAATGGCGGTAGGCAAAGCAAATCGATGGATTTGTGCGCCATTTTCCCGCTTATTTTCTTGGAAACAATGAACAATACGACCTTGCGCATCGATCAAGTAGATGCTCATCAATTGGGGAGCGCTTAATTCATATTTAAGCTCAAAATCAGTTTGGACTGGATTCGGATACAAGCCTAAATCAGTGGTCAGCGAAGTCTCCAAAACACCTAGGCTCAGGTTATTGAGAAGACGAATGAGGTAAGCTGGCGAGGTGTTCAGGTCATTGGTCACAAGGCCTATGATTTTACCCGTGCTTTGAAGTTTTACGTCATAAACTATGTCATTGTTAAAGGTTCCCAAAGCCAATAAACCGCTTATACCAAAGGTATTGTCAGCAGTGCCATCACTATTGAGGCGGAAGAATGCCTTCTGGGTATCTTCAGTATTCAGATCTACATTTCCTCCGCCGAGGATAATTTTCCCATCAGTTTGCTGAATCAATTTATCTCCATAGAAAATTTGTGTTGTGAGAGAGGCCGTTGCTATCTGCGCATTGTTATTGAAAGTCGCATCCAATGTACCGTTTGCAGTTATTCTTGCGACGCGACTGAGCAACTGATTTGCGTTGTACTCCATGACATGTACGAGCAATTGCCCATCGCTTTGCAAACCTATTGCATTGAGCTCCTGTGCTTGGGGATTCGCGATCAGGTACGGAATGGTTACATAGCCGGCGCTTCCGAAGGTGAAATCCAGTTGTCCAGTGAGAAAATACCGACTGATTGCGATATCCCCGTTGACGTCGTACCTCGCCACCAACAATCGCCCTCCCGATGTGGGGGTATAAACCATCTCGGAAGTGCCATCGTCTGCGAAAGTAACCGTGCCTGCGCTTCCAAAAGCCGTATTGATGGCCCCTGTACTTGTGTAACTTCTGATCACTTCGCCATTGTCATAGTCATACAAAACGTAGAGGTTATTGTTTGCATCCGCTACTAGGGTGCTCCCAATCGTACCGCCCGTGGGGCTGGCAGGCAAATCGAGCCGTCCATTTGTACCGAAGTTAGACACAAGTGAACCATCCGAATTGTGCATCGTCAAGAATGGATAATCGTCGAGCACCGAAATGTTTGGCGTATGTTTATGCCAGGAGACCAAGAGCTTACCATTTGGCATTTGGATCACATTGCTGTAACCAAAGGTAGAATCGTCCACTATCACGATTCCTCCTGTACCAAAAGAGGGGTCCAATGAACCGTTGGAAGTGAGTTGATTCAGTTTTCCCTGGAAAAGAAAAGGGGAGAATTTCTCATCGCTTGAAACAACAATTTGGTCATTGGATAAGACGACCATCGTTCTAGCTTCCACCGTATTGATTCCCGAACCTAACGGGAAGGTGTATGCCCCTGATGCGCCAAAACTGGCATCAATCGTGCCGACTTGGCCATAAGCCGCAATGCTCAAATAGAACAAAGCTGCTGCCGCTGCGAAAATTCTCTTCATTGTATTTTTGTAAATGAACAATTCTAATGGCCAATTTAGCTTTCTTGCAATCTCAAACGCCATGATAACCGAACCTGTTTTCTTTTATTCTTCTTGAATATTTTCGAGAAAGTTACAAAACAATCGCTTATCGATCCAAATTGCTGGCATAAAGGAAGACTCACAATGGAAGTCCTTCAAGTGCGAGGCTGCTTTCAGTTTCCGCCATCCACCCCAGGGGAATTGCAGCCTTCGAGAACACCTTGGACTCATTGATATTGACTTGGATCACCTACACCTTGAGCTGCTGCAGGGCGATGATTCTGGCCGGATCGCTGCTCAGGCAGCCGAGTACGCGCACGTGGGCATCGCGGGCCATGAGCGCGCGGGCGATGTGGCCGCCGAGGTTGCCGGTGGCTGGTGGCTCCGGCGAGGTGGATTTTTCGGGACACGGATGGGGAGCCGCTGTGGCGGGGGGATTGTTTTGGTGGATGGTGTTCAACGTTTTGTAGCTAAGAAACGCGGGGCTTCTACGAGTTCTTTCCTGTCCGCTCATTCACAAGCTTGGTAGGAGTGAAGTACTTTGCTGAAACCACTTTCCGCCGCATGTTTTCTTCGATGCTGTTAGGTTAATTATTTATTATCAATTTCTTGGTGATGCTACATGATTGTTTGTCTGTAATTCTAATCAAATAGACTCCTGCTGTACCTATTGTAAGTTCGAATTCGGTGTTGAATTTTTTGTCAATAAATTTTCTGCCGGCAATGTCCAATACTTCAATTTTGTAATCACCTGGCTTGTCAGCGATTACAACAACAGGCGAATTTTCAAAAATGGGATTGGGATAGATATTAATGTTAAAGGAATTCTCCTTGGCCAAGTCTTGAGTGCTTAATGACGATAAATCTGCTTTAAGTATTATTCCATTTGTCCCAGTTATAAATAAATGGTTTTCAACTTTCTTCACTGATAGAAACTCGGAAGTATAAGTTGTGGTGTAGGTTGTCCATGTAGCACCGCCATCAGTTGTTTCCATTAATATTCCAATTGTGTCTGGATAATTGTATTTGGCACCTACAGCAAAACCATGTGCTGATGATTCAAATGACATATCAAAAATTCCAATGCCAGTGCCAATTGAGTTTGTAGTCCAAGAATTCCCACCGTCAATTGATTTTGAGAAAAACGATTCCCAGCCATTCCAGAAATAAGAACTCATATAAATGGTGTCCGGTGAAATAGGAACGATTGAGCTTGAATGAGATATGTTGAAATAAGTTGTATGCCAAATATTTCCGTAATCTTCTGAAATGCCGGAATATTCGAATCCACTTATGGCGTAAGAACTGTCCGTCAAGCCTACACAATTCCATATGGTTGTAATGTTATTTGCATTTGAGATTGTCCAGTTAATGCCGTCTTGTGATTTAAATATGTTACCGAAATTGCCAACGGCAAGTAAGCTTCCATTTTCATTTGCCGTCAGATCATGAATCGGTGTTCCGATCGTGTCGTAGAGAATAGTCCAGTTCATTCCACCATCTGATGTGTGAATAATTTCATATTGGTAATATGGATTGTGATACCCTGAAATTAGATATAGGTTAGAGGTGTCCAAAACGTTTAATCCATAATTGTAGGGTAAATTCAGTGGGATGTTTAACTGGGTGATACTGTTACCCAAATCAACAGATGAACTCAAATAATTGTGTCCAAGAAAGAACAATTTCCCACTGCTATAACCTATTGAATTAATGTCCGACGTTGTTCCACTAGGAATTTGAACAAACTGCGAAAACCCCATCGCTGATAGAAGCAGGAGCATGATTAATGTTGTTATTGTCTTTTTCATCATTAAGCCTAATGCCCAGTTAAATGAAGCCTTCTTTGCTTGTCAAGATCGCAAATCTTCGTGAGAATCACAAAACTTTCGTTTCTCTAGCCCGATTGGCAATGTGCGCCAATGTTTTCGACCGAGATCATCCACTTGTGAGCCCGATTTCCAGCATGGAGCGATACACAACATTGGCTTGGAGTTGGCTTGGATACCCCAGCCGTCTTCTTTCTCCCGTTACCGAGAGCATCCTGCACGTAAGCAATGCAAGTGTTGACTTCCGGAAAATGGTCTCGTCGGTAGGCACGCAGACCGACCTGCCTACCATAAAGTACTCTACAATGCATCCTTCGACCTCGAATGCCTAATTCCCTCTGTAAATGCTATTATCCGTGCCGATGACAAAAGGAACTGCGCCATAAACCGCGATATCCTTGCCTTTTCCACCTCCCGGGTATTGGACCCAAGCATTGTTGGAGAAGGAATAAATTCCTCCGTCCATTCCAATTACCCAAGGTTTGTTGTCACCACAGTAGATGGCAAGTCCATAGCCACCCCCTCTTAATTGTTCCCAATTGCTTCCATTGCCGCGATAGATGGCATTGTCCATGCCGATCACGTAGGGTGTACCATTCGCAACAGCAATATCTTTCCCTTTTCCACCACCGGGGTATTGTGTCCATCCACTTCCATTGAATGAATAGATCCCATCATCCATTCCAATTACCCACACGGTACCATTGTCGCAGTAAATTCTTTTCCCGGCTCCGTTTCCAGGCAATCTTTCCCAAGCGGATCCCGTTCCTTTGTAAATGGCATCATCCATGCCGATGACATAAGGGACGCCATTGCAGACTGCAATATCCTTCCCTTTTCCATTACCAGGATATTGTATCCAACTGCCGGCATTGAATGAATAAATGCCATCATCCATGCCAAGCACCCAGACTCTACCATTGTCAACGCAGATTTTCTTACCGGCTCCACCGCCGGGAAGTACTGACCATTGTGCGCTTGCAGTTAAACTGAAAAAAAAGACTGCTACAAAAAACACCATCCATTTTTTCATAAGGCAATCAAGTTGAAAATTCATCCTACATAAATCGATTTTCAGGTACACGGTGATGATGGGTCGTTACCACAACCATTTTCAGACCATGAATTTCTGTGGGATAAAACCATCCAAGTGAAATGAAGAACGATAAAATCTGTCTACAACGCATATTGATGTAAAGCAAACAGATCTTAGTTGCTGAATCAAAATTATTTCCAACAGCCCGCGACGCGAATGACAATTGTCATCCTTGGTTTGGATTTTGATCAGCGAAGCGCTTTGTGTTGGACTGCCAAGGATGGGATAGCCGGCAAGGGATTCGGCAACGGCAAAGCCGGCGAAAAGTAAATTCTCGGCGGAGAAAATGCCTCCATGGACGAATTTTTGGATACGATTTTTGTGATCACAAGGAAAAAAGCAAGGCGAATTCCGCTTCCATTGTGGGGGCTGCGTTTGTCTGAAAGAATAATGGCGGTTGTGGCAAAGGCCAATGGCAAACAACCCTTGCTGACGCGGAAATTGCTCGAGAAATCCAAATATTCGTGGCCGGTTTCCATTGAAAAGGCCAAACGTGAGCTGGGTTATGCACCGCATTCGTTGGAACAAGGCGTGCGCAAAAGCATTGAATGGCTGCGGGAAAATGGGCATTTAGGCTGATGTGTCAACCGACCTTTCCCCTAGTGTCATGCGGGTTTTCTACATACAATGTACCAAAATTTTTGCTGTGGCTTGTTGCCCGGATTTTCCTTGGGTTCGTCCGTTTCTTCTGCCTCGATGAGACCATAATTTCCAAATTCTGATTGGATGGATTCGGAATCGTAAAAGAACAAAGTCACGCCGGGCCAAGTTTGGAATCGATCTTTGCTGAGGGCTGTCCCTTGCCCATATCTGAAATCCAATTTTGAAATCGAGACAAAAACCATGTAGCCATTGGTGTTGAGCTGATTGTAGCAATCTTGGATGAGTTTTGCACGTTCATTTTCGTCGAGTAAATGCAGCAAGGAATAGCAGTATATGCCATCGTACATTTCTTGGTCAAAAGGCATTTCACCAACCGAACCGAGGTGGATTTGTAGGCCTTCTCCAAACTGCTTTTTGGCCAATTCAATTGCAGTTGCTGAAATCTCAATCCCTGTGACCATGAATCCATTGTCGATAAAGGGTTTGGCATTTCTGCCGTAGCCAAACCCGGGAATGAGTACGCTGCGGAATCCACTTTTTTGAAAGCGTTCCATGGCAAGGTTGGCAGATTCGGCAGGTTCCCAGCCCCACATTTCCTGCTTGTCCTTAAAAATTGATTCCCAGAATTCAGACATGATGATGCAAATGTACTGCGAAAAAGCTTCCAATATTCATCATTGCGGACTTTGAGAACCATTGCGTTCTTTGCGTTTTCCTATGCCTGCTGAAACGCAAAGCGCGCGGAGGGTTGCTTGAATTCCGCAGCCCTCTTGTTGCCCGCATAGCCGAGCGCATCCTGTTTTTACCCCAAGTAAGTCTGAAAAGAGCTCTTGCATTCCTGTCTCTCTGTCCTTCAAATTCCTCCTTTAGCAATTCTACTTTTGATAAAAATAGATCGCATACACGCCCCCTTTAAACCATTTCCCGGGCGTAAAATACATCCTTGAATCCCAATACTGGAATGAATAATCTCGTTTGATCCCGTCGGTACGCATCATAAATATTCTCTTGTGATCCAGCGCAGAGATCATCTGCTTGCGGGTCAATTCGATGGAATCGGGTAGGGCGTGCGGGAATCTCAGCTCAAAATGTGTCCCATAATCATAATCCTCCTCGCGTACCAACATCCATGTACCGGCTAATTCTGGATAATTCACCCCATATTTTTTCATTACGCTGAGAATGCTGTCGTTGAATTGGGTGGGTAAATACCTTTCCTTGAAAAAGCCTTCACCCGGGATTGGCGTGTACACAATCAGCGTATCCTGCACGCGCTCAACAGGATAGGCTTCGAATTCGTCCTTCAATCGTACGTGCACATAGCCACCGTCAAGCAAGTAGTGAACCGGTGCTTTTGCCTCGATGGGATAGTGAACCCGGTAGAACGCGTCGTTCTCAAAAACAAGATCAAACTCGGTATAGGAGTCCCAAGGACTGTCCAGGCTTGGTGCATTTGCGTCCGGTTCGGGAGCCTGAAGGTTCAAAAAGGGGACCTCCTTCACAATTTTGGTATCATACAAACTCCAATGCCCTTCCAATTCAGGCTCGGTCAAATTTGCATCAGCTTTTTGGTCATCGACAAAACCGCTGCCAAGGCAGAGTAGCGTGATCAGCAGGATATTGAGGATATTCATTTTAATTGTGGCAATTAGACAAATGAACGAAGCTTTCTTTTCACAACAAGTTCGTAAACATTCACAAGAGTTACAAGAGTTTTGAATGCCGAGTCCAGCAGATGGATGGTTCAACGAAGGGCTTTTCGGTACCCTAATTCGCGCTGAAATCTATGGCGTCATTCGATGCTGAAAAACGATTGTCAGCAAGGACGCATTGGTTTCTCAACGTGCTACGCTCCATTCAAATCAGTTGATTCAAACAATGAAGATGTCAATAATCGTATGAATTGGGAGGAATTTCTTCTTGAAAGCGTCTATAGAAAACGTCGGAGACTTTGGGTTTAATCCTATGTGACGGATGTGAATAGTCGGTCTCTGTGGGGAGTAATTCCGGGTTTTTCATCACGCTGGAATAGAATTGTTTTCCTTTTCCGACGACTTCCCTCCAAAGGTCATCCCGGGAATCCTCTGAGTAAGATGGGTTTGTAAACTTGAGGAACTTCTCTTGCCCCAATTCGCTTTCAAGTGACTCATAATGCCAATAGAACCAAATGAGTGCTTTTCGATCAAATGCCTCTATTCTTTTCATAAAAGCTGCTTCATCGGTCAAAGCCAATTCGATCATTAGCCAAAACAGATTTTCATCGACATCTTTTTTCCACTCCTCGCTGTACATCTTTTCAATTGGTATTAAGTCATCACGAATTGAGCATTAATTAAAGTTCGTCAATAGAATTGAGTAATTCGATCTCCATTGGCTTCAGTTTTTTCAAATTCCTGGATTCAAGAACGATCCTTAGAATTTCAGCCCTGAATTTCGAATGGTCCGCGGCGATTCCTTTCAAATGAGCTACGTTCGATTTAAGTTCATTTGCCCACGGGACGTCATGATCAACCAAAAGCAAGGCATCAAAATGTTTGTATAGGCCATCTGTGTCATGGGTAAGCCCACAAATGACCCCCTTGTGATAGGTGCCCCACTAAGGAATCACTGGTAAATTCATGGGCAAGAATAAAACTTTTGCTGCATGAATGTCCTTCAGCTGTTGGCGATAAGAGAATGCTTTATCTAAAGCCAAACGAATCATGTCTTCAATTTTCGAGGTGAATTGTTTGGCCGTTTCGAATTTCTCAAAACCAGCTACGCGATAGCCAATATCGAAGGAAGTATATGCTTGTGCATACCAATGAAAGTTCACGCCAACATTCAGAAAGGCACCATGTTCCCACTTGTGTGGTTGAAATTCGATCACCGTCGTGTAGAGTCCTTGGTCGTCATACCATGTGCGTGATTTCCCCTTTTGTTCCAATCCATATGGCTGAAAAATTTGTTTGGCAAGTTTATCGATGATCTTCGAATGTTCTTGTTGGCTCATAGCATTTCACTTAATTCTTGTCGGATTTTTGGAGCAAACACCCAGATAAACAAAGCTTTCCATTTCTGGTAAAGCTCGCGAATATTCCGAAGAGTTACAAAAGTTTCGTTTGCCTGAGTGTTGGATTTCGGACCTCCCCTCGAATGAAACGACACGCGTGTAGGTGGTTTCCTGCTTTCGTTCACTTCCTTGAACCCTTGCAAATTCAATTCGTTGCAGGCTCGTGTTGATACTCCGAATACGTAACAAACGCTTTTCCATCGTAAAGGGAGAGACCCGTCTCCCTCGTACCCACCCAAATATTTCCAGCCTTATCTTCCAAAATCGACCATATACTGTTGTGGATGAGGCCGTCTTTGGTAGTAAAACGCGTGAACGAAGTGCCATCGTAACGGCTAAGTCCAGCACCGGCATCACCACCCAACCAAAGGTTTCCGTTCCTGTCTTCGATGATCCGGGTAACACCACCGGCCAAGCCATCGCTTTTTGTAAACGTTGTAAATGTTGTCCCATCATATCGGTAGGCTCCACCCCAATTGCCGAACCAAATATTCCCGTTTTTATCCTGCAAATGCGGCCATCCCCAATGATGCGGCTTGGGCGTTGGACCATCTTGGTATAAATCTTCAAGCTTAAGGTTGGTTACAGTTTTTCCATCGTACCGATACACACCATCGTACGTTCGGGCGCCAAACCAAATGTTACCTGATTGGTCTTCAAAGATGCGTTCCGCGTTGTTGTTGGTGCTCAAAAACCCTTCTGCGCCTGCATCGACAACAAACAGCGCAAAGGTTTTGCCATCATAAACGAAAACACCATCGATCGTTGCAAACCAGATTTTTCCATCGTTTGCCTGCATCATACTGAATACCCAATGCGTACTGCGATAGTGTTCATTCCTGTTGGGAGGCAGTGTTTGGGGTAAAGGAATCTGGATTTCAGTAAATAGCTTACGGTTGGATGGATCCGAATTCGAAGGGTCATACCGGCAAAGTCCTGCAAGCGTCCCGATCCATATTTTGCCATCCCGATCTTCCAAAAGCGCGGAAATATCATTGCTGTTCAACCCATCGGCCTTCAAGAATCGGACAAACGATTTGCCGTCGTACTTGTACAGGCCATTTTCTGTCGTGCCAAACCAAAGGTTACCGGCCTTGTCTTGCAGGATGCAATTGACATTGCCATATCGGGGATCACCGATGGTTTTGATCAGCTTGGGATGTTCCTTTTCTTTTGGTGAATCCTTTGCAATGGGTCCGTTGCAGGCAAGCCCCAAAAGCAGCACCGTCAGGAAAATAAAAACGTGTAGGGGGGAGAAAACCTTTTTCATCGGTGAAATTGTCTTTGCGTTTTTCATCTCATCGCCGGTTGGGGTGGCGTCCCATGGAGACCGCTCACGATGGTATCCGCGAGGTCCCTTTCCGAAAGCTTCAGCAAGCTACTGACAGAATTCATCCAACATAGGTTAATTATCCTTAAAAGGCGTGCAGGGCCGAAGGTTGGTAATAGTGATGCCAAGTTCGTCGCTTTCCTTATCCATAAACCATTTGAACCTCGAGGTCCTATTCGCCCTCATTCAGGTCCATTCCTTCATTGACCAGGATCCAGTCTGCTTTGTTGATTTTGGAGGTGTCAACAATCGTACGCTTATTCCAGAAATGCAAAAACGGCTCAAGCTTCACTACCCGATGTCCGTCCTCACCCAAAGCCCCGTACCCAATTGTCTGCGCCACGATCGTTGTGGTCGGGTCAGCCTTGTGCCGATAAAGTACGGTATCATTTGTAATTGTCACAAATCCCACGGAAAAAAGCATGCTCACCATCACGAAAAACGAAATACCGGAGCCTATCATCGTCGCAATGATGATGGTCGCATTTTTGAATGGTCATTCGCCTGTTTGACGGTTCCTGTTAATGTCAGCAAAATTGCAATCGGCAGGCCAGGCATGATCGTATCGTAAAACGCTCACTCACTTCCCAGTCTGCAAACTCGTAGGTGGAAGATTGGCCAAATGTCAAGGCGTAGAATGTTACCAGGATGAATGTGATTGAGAGCCAGAATGTTGCTTTGAGGAGTATTTTTAGGGTTGTGGACATTTTGTGTTTTTGTTTAATGGTCTGAAGATTTTCGATGGACGGGCTTTGCAATACCAAAGGTGATACGCATAATTGATTTTTCTGTTTCCACCAACCTGTCTGCGGCGCAGGCCCTCCTGCCTTGTGCAATTGTGCTGTGAGGTATGCCTTTTCTCATCTATCAGACCCTTCAAACCAATAATTCATTTCCTTTCTCTTCCATTCAGACAATTTCACTTTGTCTTGCAGGCCGACATATATGGTGTCCGGGTATTTTTCCAGTGCAAGCCAAATATATTCAGAGTGATAATCAAGGGTTGAACCTTTTGCTTTGTCAAAGGTCAACTCAATTAATTCCCTGGAAGATTTATCTTTATACTGAACGATAGCTTGGTATAGCATTCTCAACATTGGGTAATTAAATCCTGTTGGCTTCTTTATTTCCCTCTCATGAATCTTCACAATGTACGGGAAAAAGGAACTATCAGGAAAGTTCCTGACGGACCAAAGTCCGTAATACTGAATGTCTGCTATGTTTGATTGGAGTCTTTCAATAAAAAATTCCTTGTCATGCTCGTTGCGAAATTTTGACAAAGCAATCAGCCCACTGCTGTTGTTCTCGACTTCTACAATTTCTCTTACACGGTCGTAGTATCTGATTTCAGGCTTTAGTTTTTCTAAAATGTCCGACTTTGCTGCAAGCATGATCTTTTTGTCAAAGATAATAATGCTGTCAACGACTGCTCTTTCTTTGTCACTCAACTTGTAGGCATCGAGGTCGATGTATTGTGGTGTAACAACTTCAAGAAAATAGTCGCCTGCACTCATCCAACTGACTAAACAGCCTTGAAACGTGTTTACGGATGCCGAATCATAAAGATGCTGAATTAATATTGGCAACAAATCAACATTTTTCCTATTCGCCAATGCTTGAAAAGAATAACATCGAACCACTGAATTCTCGTGTTCGGTTAATTCCATTAATTCTTCATTCGTCGCCTTTTCTTTCAATGTTTCGTATCTACGCCATTGGTCTGTCCTCACGCCAGCATAACCGACACCTTCACTTGTGAGCACATTGTACTTCGCAATGCCTGCGGCCAATTTGCCAATCTCAGGTCTAATGGCCTGTCCGAGGCCAATATTTAAAAGTCCAAGATACAATGTCATCAAGATTGTTGCTATCATTCGTTTCATGAAATCATTCTTATCGTTTTGCAGCTTTACGATGTGTGGGTCTTGTGGCATCCATGTTGAACCGGAGAGCCGAACTCTCGGCTAGCACGTAACTCCCTTCGGAGCACCCAACCCCGCCATTTACAAACGACCTCCCAGCTGTAGTTGCTCGTGTGATCATAAATTTCCCGATTCCCAATTTTTCCAGCTGTTATTGGATTTTTGCGTTGGCTTCCAATTTGTCGTGTCTCGCGTAACCAAAACGTTTGCAAGTAGTTTGTACGTTTCTTGTTGGCTAGGCGGGTTTGTCTTTTCGTAGGCGCTTACAAAATGGAATTCGTGAATTGTGATCAGCTTCGGTATGTCCTTGGGAATATGCATGCGTATTTCATCATCTGTCGCACTGATGAGTGCTGGATTCGTTTCATGCAAATATCTTACCAAGCCTCCAAATCCAATCAACTTGTTGGGATTCTCATAATCCCGGACTTCGATTCCAAGCTTCTGATAATTTCTATAGTTGCTGTCGAACGGGACAAATTTATCTCTGACCTTAACTTCTTTGATGTTCTGCCCGATCAATTCAAATGTTTCCATTTCACCACCCTGATTATTTTCAATTCTTTCAAATTCAGTCGGGTCAATGAGGATCACGCGGCTTGAATTTGTGATGTGAGCCCCTTTCAGGATAGGTTTCAACCGGATAATCAATACAGTTCCCGACGTAGTCCAATTCCTATTTCGGCAGAGGTTCCTCGATTTTGATAGCCACTTTTCTCAAAAACGATCACCCATCTTGTCGAGTCGGCGTACAAATGAATTCTATTCCCAGCTGTCTCACAATAACCGTGTTCCAGATCAAGGAAAAAGTTGTATTTAATATCTTCTGGTTGTCCCGCTGGAAAATACTTGCTCGGGGTTCCGTTAAAAGCCAAGTCCAACTCGCCTAAAATTTCTTTCTCGTCAAATGCCATTTCTTTTCCGCCATTAAAGTCGTTCTTCACTATCCCCGAACAGGAGAGCAAGAAGAATAATGCTATTATTGGTAGTTGTCTCATGTGTTCGCAGCTAATACCCAGATAGACAAAGCTTTCGTTACCAAGTTCGCAAACATTCCCGAGACTCGCAAAACTTTCGTCTCCCGAGCCAACATAGAAGGTTCACGCGGCTTTCGCAGCTCAACGTCAAGTTGCCGTCCATCCTCTTTCGCCGCCAAAGAATTTATGCCACCACCTATGCCGTCCCACTCACCTCCGAATCACCTTCGCCGCAAATGACGAACCCGTTTCCACTTGTTGAATGTTGAGAAAATAAATTCCAGAAGGCAAATCCATCTGCACATTTCCATTCAAAACTTCCGCCTTGTGAACCAATTGCCCGAAAGTATTGTAAACGGACAGGTCCAACGGACCTTCAACCCCTTCGAATCTGGGACTCCTGTCGATCATGGCTAAAATTCAGGATGGAGACTGTTGCACAACCTCATGCCAAAATCCTCACTTCCTCCATCAAATATTCTGAGGTGTTTTTTGCCTTTGGAAAGTCTGTTTATTTTCCAAAGCCGGGCTCGGGAGATGGCTCGGGTATCGATTTTTGCTCGAAAACTTGTTCGTATTCCGGTTTTAGGGACTAATTCAGCATGTTAGGTTAAGCTCCGTCAATAGCCTCGGTGCCCGTCTCAGGTTGCAACAAATCGTTCTAGAATGTGTTGACCGTTTGTTCTTTCCAGGCCTCGGTATCGTGCTTTGCCTGTGCCGAACCATCGTTTTGCCCTCCAAACGTTCGCCCGACCACCCATCGAACGGAGCTGATAAGCCTGTTTTTCTTCTTGTAGTATGTGCTCAACTCATGGTTTCGACTCTTTTTCATTATCCCGTTGTATAACTGCTTGCTTCGCAAGTGCGAATTTGGGTTGGCCTCCGAGCAATATCCCTTGTCAGCATAAAGCGAAGTCTTGGGGGCTGGTTCAGCTCGCTCGATCAGCAACTCAAGGACTTGACCGTCATGGGTGTTGGCTGCTGTTGTTTCTACTGCAAGCACGATGCCGTTCATATCAGTAGCGTGGTGCTTTTTATAGCCGTAATATAGCTTGCCGGCCTTTTTGTCCACGCCGCCTCAACGTCACGCCAGGGCTTTTGACCATCTTCTGAAGCTTGGCCCCGTCTTGTGACCGTTGCCTGGCGCAACCGCCTCATTGTCACCTTCACTTCGTATTGCGCCTTGCTTTGGCTTCAGCGGGCTCTCTCTGATGGAAGCGTCCACGATCGTCCCGGTACGAACCAACAGCCTTTTTCTTGCAATTGACGGTTCACTTCGTCCAAAAGCGTATGCCATACTTCCTGGGTGGACAGCATGGTTCCGGAACCGGGACACGATGCTGTGGTCCGGTATGGAATCCTCAAGGGATAGCCCGCAGAACCGCGTAAAGGAAATCGAATCATTCACGTGGTCCTCCAATTCCCTGTCACTCAGCCCATACCAAATTCCAAGCAAACTCATTTTGAAAAGCACAAGGCCAGCGTAGCAAGGATTGCCATCCAAGCGCTTCCCACGCGTGTCAAATTGATCAATGACCTTTTCGATGCTCCCCCAGTCGATCATAGCATTGACGGCATCGAAAAAGCGTGTATTGATCTTGCGCTTGCTTAAAGCCAATTCTGCGAAGCTCATATTTCCTGTGTTTTTCTTCATGATGATGCCATGAAGTTCAAAATCAGAACCCTCCCCAGTCAATGTGCGATATCTACAACTGCTTGTGGATTGTGGTCAGTACGGTGCAACAATCTCGGATTACGTGGAGAAGCGATGACAAGCTGCTTGGCAAGGTATTCCCTGCTCCAAAGCAACAACCTTCCGCAAAGCAAATCCGCCCCCGGTTCAAAAATCACCATTTAAATTCCTGAAAACCGTGACGATTATTGGATATGAACGCGGGTATGCATCACGCGTGCTTTGTCGGCGATACGAAGCAGGTAAAGTCCCTTTGCGAATCCGGAGACGGGAAAATTCAAATTGCCATGGGTGGGTATTTCGGACGTTGCAACCAATTTTCCGTCAACGCCATACAATTGCATCAACGCACCGGGATACATGGTCATGCCTGTTTGAATATGCAGAATGTCCGTTGCAGGATTGGGGTAAATCGCAACATTGGCTTGGACAATTGTCGGTGAAACACCCGTAATCACATCTATGAGGTACGTAAGGGTGTCGATTTCCAATGGGAAGGCATCATCCCAGATCTTGTATTTTACGGTGGCCGAACCTGTCGTTTGAAATGGATAAAAGTCCAATCTTAAAAAGCCATCCTCCTGTGGGGCCACAGGCATCATTGTTCCCGAAGGAATTACGCTCGCATAGGAAGACTGATTGTCGATAACAGTCACGGTCCATGAAGGATCGCAGGTATTGCTGATCAATTCATACTTCAATAGAATGGAATCATTGCCTCGGTTCTGCATAATTGGGAGTTCCAAGACCCCGCCCACAACCAACGTTCCGCTGACAACGGGCCCCGGGCTGAGGGTATAAGTTTGGGCATTCCCAACCAAAGCAGCGAAAAGCAAGAGGGGGAGTAAAAAGATCGATTTCATTTTCAATGCTATTCAATTTCCTTCGTTTCATGCACCTCATAACGAGCTTTTGGTTTCCATCGTTTTCCGAAAACCATAAGCTGGATAATCCATAAAAACCAATATGTCGGAAATCTTAAATATGTATAAAGAACTTCGAAATTGTCAATAATTCCGATTGTTGATTGTACGCGTTTGATTTCGATAAACTGTGAAATCAATGGTAAAATAAATCCGAACAGAAGTCCACCTACTAGACAGCCTACTTTCTCGCTAATCAGTACTTTGCGGAATTTTACATTGAGGTTTTTTGATTTGACAATTGAACAGAGATCTCTGGCGCCGCTGAAAACTTGCCGATTGATTTCAAACCAATAGCAAACTAGCCGCTGATGCCTTCCAAAATCCCCGTCACAGATCGCCCCCTCATTCGGTGGTTGTGATATCACCGGCCTCTTATTGTGATGTATCACCTTTTCGTCCATGCCTGCGATTTACAAGCCTTGCACATTTCGTTAATGGTATTCGTATTAGTCTCCCATTTCCTGGTATATAGGTAAATGTTCAGGCTCTTCTGTTCCCATTCACCCCAACCGGAATAGGTGTCGTAGCGCTGTCCTACCACGGGATATCCGTTGCAAAGCTGGCATACCTCCCAAACCGCTTGTATTTCTTTATAACCACCCGCGTCCAATTGTTCTTCGGTCATGGGTTTCAGTCTGCTCACCAATGCATCGCTGTTACTTCCCGGATAAAGTTTCTCTCTTTGCGCTACTACGTAAACATTCCGTTCGCAATCAAATCCCAATACGATCAGCGGAGAATTTGCGGGATTGGATGACGAGAGATTGGTTTTCGGGGCAAACTTTCTCGATAGCCGTTCGCACTCATTTTTCGGAGCGTATGCAAATGCTTCGGCCCTCCACGTTTCAATCGTTTTTGTATATTCCTTACTATCAATACCGAGGTTATAAGGAGAGATCTCTCCCGTAATGATATTAATCGTAAACGCCGAGGCACCCGGATCGTCTATCACCGCATTTGGTTTGGTATAAACAGGCGATTGATGCACAACGAGCAACAATTGCTTATCCTTCAGGTATACCACATGCGTATAGTTGAACCATCCCGGGAAAATCGTGTTCGGCGTTACGAACTTTTTGTCGGCCATGTCATAAATGGTAAAGCCGTCATTATAGTAGCTTGAGATCAAATATCGTGATTGAAAAGTCTGTCGATCAATGTTCCCCGGCGTCTTATATCCTTCAATCACCGGCGCATTTCTTGTTGATCGATCCATAAAGCCTTTATACGGTACATTGCCGTACTGCATGTACCCGATCGATTTCCAATCTGCCAAAGGCACAACCTTGATCTGCCCGGGTTCATTCACGTCAAAGGCGAATATTCTTTCGCTGTCCTGAAAAAAAGCTTTGCCTTTCATCAAACGCGTGTCTTCGGTGCCCGGAGGAAAATAATCCGCTTTGAATTTGGTGATGACGGTTCCTGTTTTTGTATCAACAAATCTTAACTCACGTCTGTCTATCCCTTTAGAATAGGTAGAAATCAAAGCCTTATCATCATCCAATACCGCGACAACATTCATATTCTCAAACTGGGAGGTGAGGACGCCATTTGTATAAAACAACGATGCTGAAGGTTCAGAAGCCGTAATGCCAATGGTATGACCGGCGGGACTCAATTGTGTTGCAACAATAGCTCCCGGAACAAGTATCTCCGATGCGAATCCGCCTTTTCCTTTTGTATATTTATCTGCAAAAGTGTAAAGTGCCTTGCCTTCGGGAAACTGCCAAAGTATTGCCGTGGCACCCGAAAAGTATCGGTCAACCATCAGTACCAGGCCATTGTCTGTTGATCCCGCTAAACCCAAACGAATGTTTGACCCCCACGCGTGGCGAACTGCGGGAACAGGCATGTTTTCAAGTTTCGCAATTGCGTCATTTCCGATTTTTATCCTGGATTCGTTTTCCTTAACGGCGATCTTCACGTCTTCACCCACAGGTGTATACTTGAATGACAGCATTTCTTTCGACTTTCCGTCAGCAAGCGAAAAGCCGTTGATATACATGTCTGGTCCGCCTGCAAAATTGTCGGAAAAAGTATAAAACAACTTTTGATCCGCTTGCAAAAAGGTTTGATAAACGTAGTCCTTTCGCACCGGCAGCTCGTGCTGCCCCGGTGCTGAGAGCGGCAGCAATTCCGGATAGCTGTATTCGGCGAATGAGACTTGAGCACGAGCTGTGTAAAATGCTTTTCCGTCAGACCTAAAATAAATGCGGCCCCCGGGAACCTCCTGCACTGTTTTTAATGTAGCAGGTTCAACAAAAAAAGATTTATCGTCGCCTTCAAAAATCAAGTGCTGATTGCCGGGCGACATTAACACCCTGTCCAGTGGATAGAAAACGGGGGAATAGATTACTTCTCCTGTAGCGGCATTAACCGCAAACATTTTATTTTCAGTATTGGAAGAAAAGAAAAGATTTTGTTCCGGCAGGTATATTCGATGTACAAAATCATACGCGTCAATGAATTTTGATTCGCCGGAAGTCAGGTTCACACGATATATTTTGCTGCTCGCTCCTATTAAGGCAAAAACTGAATCGCGGGAGAAAAATATATCAGGGCTGGTTACGGATCCGATGATCTTCCCCACCGATTTTTTTGCCTCCGGTTGTGTCCGCCCCTCAAGTAGCGCACGCTTATTCAGCAATGCCTTTTTCTTGACATGATAATCGCTGTACGTGAAAGATTCCCCCACAATCACAACATCGGGCTCCGCACTCATTGCATTGCGCCTGAGTTCATAAGGAAACGGTGATACTTCTTCAACGACCTCTTTTGTGAAGATGTCCCATTTTTTCAGCGTTAACCTGTCGGAGGTATAAACATATTTGCCATCCGAAGAAAAAGCAACGGATAGATCGCAGTTGCCGGTATAACCCTTCATGGGATATCCTCTGCAGGGTTCCTGGGCAAAAGCAGCATACGCGACGAAAAGCAGTATAAGGGTGGCAATAACTTTCATGGATCAAATTTAAAAAAAGAAAGGATCAACAGGAACTACCCCGGCAACAACAAGGGCAAATTTGATTGCAGCTTTGCCTTCAGCTCCGCATCGGCGTCGTCAAAGGTGACACGCAGGCATTGATAGCACTATCAGGACTTTGGCGATGAAAATTCAAACGGTGTGAGCCGAACCTCGGACTGCATCTTTGAAAGAGAGCAAATGGGGGTTGTCATTGCTGTCACAGCAATTTGTGAAGTTGCTTTTTCAAATTTGAAAACCCTTTTGATGCAGCGAAGACCCCTTACCTCCGAATCACCTTCGCCGTAACCGACACATTCGATTCCACCTGCTGAATGTTGAGAAAATACATCCCGGCAGGCAAATCCATCTGCACATTTCCATTCAAAACTTCCTCCTTGTGAACCAATTGTCCGAAAGTATTGTACATGGACAGGTTCAACGGACCCGCAATCCCTTCGATTTGGAAGGCATTGTCAAAGGGATTCGGATAGATTTTAATCTCGGATCCGAGGCCATTTTCGGCAATGCTGAGTGGAATGGAGCAAGTCGTTGGAACGGAGTCGGTCGTGTAAAAGCTGGAACAATTGCTGCAGAATACACTTTTGAAGAAGCAACTTGCGCGTTGCGCCCTGAATTTAGCGCTCGCATTCCGGAAGATCCCGTGGCCGCCTGTGGTATCTACGGTGAGTTCGCTGCAAATATTGTTGGCGACCAATTCATTGTGGATGGCGCGGGATCCATTCACCGTATAATGGGCAAAGGAATTGTCTGCGTCGATGAACACCGTCGAATCCAGTCCGCCATGAAAGGCAACCGTGGGAAGCATTTCGTCGAGATCGACTTCGCTTGCAGTGACGCCTCCCCAATTGTTGAAAATGCCCTTGATGGAATAGGTATTCGTCAGGTTATTGCCGGAGGTGTAGAGATTGCCCAATTCAGCGCTTGCGGCCGTGACATTGTACAACAAGGAGATGCTGTCGAGTTCCGAAGGATCCGCATACACCATGCCCAGCGCCAGTAAGGATCCGGCGCTTTGTCCACCCGCAAACAGCCAATTGGTATCCAATCTCACCGCATTTGCATTGTTGACCAAATAGCGCAAGGCAGCATTTCCATCCTGAATCGCCCTGTATCTTGCTTTGTACTGACCGTACTCCGTAAAGTCAAACCCGAGTCGATAATTGACCGAGGCGCAAACAAAACCGCGCAAAGCCATGTGGATGCACAAGTCCCGAATATCCCCCAGTTGTTTGTCGCCCGAGACAAATCCGCCACCATGAAACAGCAGCATCAATGGCCGCTGCGGAGACGTGTCAATCACCAAATTGGGGTAGTAAAGGTCCATCAACAAGGTATCCGGATTTCCCTGAAAGTCCGTGGCAATACCGTACTGCACATTGGCTGCAATCGTAATGTCCGTCGAATCAAAGAATTGCACTTCGGTGTAACGGGCGTCATTGGTGCAGTATTGACTGTACGCGTTCCCGATGAGAACGAAGAAAGCTGCGAAAAGGATGGATATTTTAGTTTTCATGATGTTTTTTTTTGATGCATTTTGACGTTTTTCAGCACTTGATTGCCCACCTGCATGGAACGAAAGACAGCGGAGAATGCTCGATTCAACCATTGAATTTGAACCTTCTCCAAGCTGATACTACTTGTTGTCCTCTTCATCATTTGGCTTGGGAATTTGGATCGATGGAAGTGAATCCCCCAGCGATTTTGCTACCTGATAATGCGACCAGTTTTCGATTTCATTTTCTCCATAAATGATCATTCGTACTTCAACGTCCTTCGTATCCATATCACCAACGTACATTCTCTGATGGTCGGGAATATTTTCGTAACTCATTTTAAGTTTATTTTTATTCTCCACCGAGGGATTACTGCGATAGCTTTCCAAGTCCTTTCTACAAATTTCAATGGAGGATGGCTGACCGTTCAATTCTCTCAGCATATCCTTCATTTCAAGCAGTTTGTCGTGAACCGAATTAACGTATTGGACCTCCAATGCCTTGAAGCTTCCAAGTCCATAAATGGATATGTTCGTATGCAATGGAATTTCGCTTACCACGACCCCTTCCCGGATCAAATTTTCAAATTCCGACATGGTCAATTCCAGCGGATTCTCCAGTCTTGAAAGTCGAATGGTAGCGTCCGGAAAGACATTGACCCTCACCAAATGAAAATCGTCCGAAGTCTTGTAAAACAGATTCAAACTCTGCCCGTTTATCTTCTCAGGAAAAATATCGAATGGATAGGACTTCCTTTCTTTGTAAACGGTACCATTCCCACTTTCACCAATTCTAACGCCATTAATGATTTTTTCAGTGTACGTATACATGTTCTCAAATTTCGGATTAAGCTCCGCAATGAGACTTTCCACATACGCAATAAACGTTTCTTCATTGAAAATCCAATTTCCATCACCGACAATCCAACCTCCCAAACCATGTATGGAAATTGCTTTGTTGTCTGGCACACTCAAACTCACCCAACCCCGTTGAACATCCCTTACGAAATGTTCGAAATCTTCAAAATTCCAACATTCAACCCTTCCATTTTCATAAACATCGATGTCCACAAAAAAGTGAGCCCCGTTTTTAATAAACGCAGGTATTGAATATCCTTCAATGACCTCTCTTCGGTAAACCTTCGTTGTTGGTCTAATCATTTTTGTTTTGTCCATTTTAAAAAAGTTGAATTGCATGAAAGGGGTTCTTCAACGCACCGTCACGACCTGACCTCCCGCAACGCCGTGCGCAAATCCCTGCAAATCCCCCAGATTGACCAAAGTTTTCTTCCATTTCGGATCGAAAATAGTCAAAAAGGACGTCTCGGCAATAGAAAAGCGCATTGATCTTGATTTACGGATAGCTTGCTGTGTTTTTGCACCATTCAGTCTGGTCTTCCGAAAATACCAATTGCCCGCCAAGGAGACCACCCGAAGGGCATGCCCGTCCCTCCATCAACTCCTTTCCCCGAAGTACCTTTCCCAATATTCCCCGTAAGCACCCAGCAAAAAGGCCCAGGCGGATTGGCTGATCTTGGCTTTGGGTGCGACCATTTCGAAGGCATGGAAACAGCCCTTGAACAATTGGAATTCAACGGGGACATGGGCCTGTTGGAGCTGCTGCACGTACGTCAGCGTTTCATCCTTGAAGGGTTCCAAGTCGCCGACAAAGGTAATGGTGGGCGGAAGCTTCGAATAATCCGTCGCGCGCTGCCGCTGCATACGCGGGAATCGGTACATGCTGCGCATTCAGGTCCTGCAGATAGGCCTTCCAGCCAAATTTGTTGGTTTTCGCATTCCAAACGGGCGCATTGTTGTCGACGGTGGATGCTGTGTTTTGGCGGTCATCGATCATCGGATAAATGGGCATTTGAAAGGCAATCGCCACATCTTGGGTATCCGTCGCTTTCAGGCTCACGGCCGCAGTCAGTCCCCCGCCCGCGCTATGGCCGGCGACGATGAACTTATCCGCAATCATTCCAAGGGTTTCCGCATTCGCCTTCATCCACAATAAGGTCGAATAACAATCGTCGAATGCAGCAGGGTAGGGGGCATCCAATGCGCGCCGATAGGCTGGACTAACAATGATGCAGGGTTTTGTGGCGATGAAGCGATGAATCACCTCCAAAAAGGACTCCGGACTCCCCGTAATATAGCCGCCGCCATGGATGTACAGCATGCCGGGCAATTTCCCGGTGGCATTCGCAGGCCCGAATATGCGCACACGGATATCAGGTCCGCCCGCTGTGCCCGGAATCCACTGTTCCGCACAATTCAACCCCTTTATTTTGGCCCCCTTGGTCAGATTGCCCAATCTGTTCAGCATCCGCACAGTCCACGCACGCCCCAACAATCCGGCAGCGAATTTCATCGGTCCGTAAAACTTGCGAAGTTCCGGATCAAGCTGTTGTTTGTTGATTTTCATATCGTTGTATCACCTATTGCACGACCACATTCTTCGCCAATGTCTTGAAGCGCACGCCGTTTTCCTGCACGACCGTGATCGTAATATGCCCCGTTTTGCTCGCGTGGATGTCGCGGACGATGCCGGATTTGCCTTTGTGGGTGCCGGCGATTACGGTGCAGTTGTCGCCGTCTTTGAGTTGTGAAGTTTCCATAGTGTGCCTAATTGAGTTCTCCTTGAATCAAATCCTCGTCCTCATGTTGGTGGATTTTCGAAATCAAATCGTCGGTGATTTCACTGACCAATTCCTCCATGAGGCGGGAATATTGCTGGAATTCCTTCCATAAAACTTGGTTCATAAAAGCTTCATCCACCCTCACCATGACGGTCGTGTACTTTTGCCGGTAATAGCGATAGGGTTTTACCTCATATTTGCGGCAAATTGCAATCAACAATTTCTTATGCCAATTGCTGGGCATGGACAAGCTGAATTCTTTGGGTTTGGATTGGATTTGCAGAGAAGGATTGTTGCGCAGGATTCTCTCTTTTGCCGAAATCGCTGCGTTTTTCTCACCATCGGTCTGCGCGCCCGCGATGAGGGCTTCAATTTTCTTAATCTTCTCCAGCAATTGATTCATAATACCATTCGAACTAAGCGGATCATAGCGTTACCCCTCAAACAAGTGGAGAACCCTCTCTTCCTAGATTCAAATCTGAAGGATTATTTCAGTCTTTCAAAACGCCCTTGCGCTTCACAATATTCTTGTAATCCCATTGAATGTCCCGGGCTTTTTGAAGCCATCGGGCAAGGTCATCCACGTTGACTTGTTCTGCTGTCGTGAAACGCGCCTCGGCGGCCTTGAAGTTGCCTTCGTTTTTCAGCCCGGGTTCGTCAAAGGTTTGCCCGCTCCAAAACAGCAACCGGACGCCGCCCTTGAGCTTGCTGTAACCCGCGACCGGATTCCCGTCCAAAAACCAAACAGGATGCGCATGCCAGATTTTGTTTTCGGCGTCGGGCAGGTGGCGTGTGATCTCCGCATGGAGGAGGTTGCAGATTTCCTGATCCTCAGGAGATTGCAATTCGTGGTATTTCTGGATTTCTGAGTGCATATTTTTAGGGGTGGTGATCAGCAAGAGATAATTCGTGCCGAGATAAACTTTGTTAACCAAAAGATCGGATGAAAACGCAAAGTACGCAAAGGTTCGCAAAGTGACGCAAAGATCATATTCGGCCAAAAGAAATTTTTCTGCAATCGGATCATTTTAGAGCCATCACAAGATGGTCGAATGGTTCACGAAAATGCAAATTCGATCTTGGAACGCTTGTTGATGTACAGCGAATGGGCCTCCAATGGATAAGCACAATCCAACTGAACGGGCCGCTACAACGATGGCGCTTAACGCCGCAGCACCTGCATCAACTCCTCAAACTTTTCTGCAATTTCCCCCTTGAAGTTCCCGTCATTGAGGTGGGTTTTCATCATCAGATCACTGTCTTCACGCTTTTCGGGGGGCAACACGAGGCCAATTGGAAAGGCCTGACAATGAATGCATTTTTCCTTCAGCAGTTCTCGCACTTGCTTGAAAACCAATCCATGACCAAACTTTTCGTCCTTTTTCTCAAAGGAACTGCCGCAACAAGTCACAAAAATAAGTTGCCGTATGTTGAGTAGGTGTTGTTTTGTAAACGACCGTAAGGGTGCGATCAACTTTCCCATCCAAATCGGACCGCAGAGGATGATGCGGTCATAATTGGCGACCTCGTGTTGGAGTCGATGAATACCAAAATTCAGCCCTGCCATCATGAGAAATTGTGCATTCAATCGGGGGCGAATTGCCTCAATCTCGCAGTTTAATTCTTTGGCAATTTTTTCGGCGAGGTAACGATTGCTGCCCTTTTGCGAATAGTACAAAACCAATGATTTCATGGCGGATGGATTTTTGGCCAATTTCTGAACACAAACCAATGACCATGGTGATCCTTGTCAACTATATGGATGACTTTTGCCATGTCGCTTTCGAATTCGGCTGCATTCAATCCGTTCGATACGCGTACCGCTTCCTGGTTGCCCCATCATCGTAGCTTGCGCTGCGCGAGCCTTTCGCTGGATTGTATGCTGTGAAATAACCTGTTATATTGGCTCAAGTTCACCGTCTGAATCAGCTTCAAAAGTGCCTAGCGGCCGTTTTTCATCCGAATAAAATGCATCCATGAATTCTCGGAAAATCATCGAATGGCTTTTGGAAGGGGATGTTTCCGTTCAATATCAGGTTGGACGCGATTTGTTGGGCGTGGACAAAAAGGAACTGCAAGACAGAATCGCCACGGAAGGCTGGGGAATGGAATTCTTGGCTAGGCGCAAAACCGATGGACATTGGGGCGATCGATTTTATCAGCCGAAATGGATTTGCACGCATTATACATTGTTGGACCTGCGCAATTTGAATTTGCCACCTAACCATCCGCTCGTGCAGGAGACCATTGAAGGGGTATTGCAAAACCATCGGGCAGACGATGGCGGCATTCGATTGGGGCCGTCCACGGCGGAAAGGAGCGATGTTTGCGTCAATGCGATGGTATTGAACTACGCGGCTTACTTCCAAACGGCGCAAAATCAATTGGTTCCCATTGTGGACAGTATCCTGAATGAGTGTATGCCGGACGGTGGTTTTAATTGCCGGACTGTAAGAAGCGGCGCCAAACACAGTTCCCTGCACACCACAATATCCGTACTCGAAGGCCTGACCGAATTTCAAAATGCTGGACACGAATACCAGAAGGACAGGATTGTCCTTGCCAGAAAAACTGCCGTGGAATTCATCTTGCAACATCAATTGTTCCTCTCTGACAAGACCGGGCTGCTGATTCACAAGGACTTTCTGAAGCTCGTTTACCCAAGCAGATGGAAGTATGACATCCTGCGGGCCATGGATTATTTTCAGTTTGCCGGGATAGCTTGGGACGATAGGATGGAAGCCGCATGGCGCATTCTCCTAAGCAAACAAAACAAAGACGGAACTTGGAATATGGCTGCAGCGCATCCAGGGCAGGTTCATTGGGTCATGGAGAAAGCCGGCAAGCCAAGCCGATGGAATACCCTCCGGATGATGCGTGTGATGCGGCATTTTGATCCAACAAGGCTATCTTTGCCACTTTAAAAGAACGCGATTGTGAAAAACTACTTCATTGTCCTTGCTTTTCTGTTGCCGATTGGCCTTGTGGCGCAAAACATTGCCGGCAAGGTCACCAATGAAAAAAAGGAAGCCCTCGCGGGGGCATCTGTGTTTTGGATGGGCACGGAAATCGGGGTGACCACGGGCAGCAATGGGGAGTTTGAGCTTTCTGCCGAAGGAATTGTCACCCAAAAACTCATTGCAAGTTATGTCGGGCACCTGCCGGATACGATGGCGATTACCGGTCAAACCTTTGTGGAGTTTCGCTTGCAGGAAGCCAAAACCTTGGACGATGTGTTGATCGAAGCGCAACGGGATGGCGTATCGATTTCCGATGAATCCGCCATCAAAACCGAGCAAATCACCCAAACCGAACTGCAAAAAGCCGCCTGTTGCGACCTCGCGGGTTGTTTTGAAACCCAAACGACCGTGCAACCGCAAACCACCAATGTCATCACCAATTCCAAGGAACTCCGCATTTTGGGACTGTCGGGCGTTTACAATCAGGTTTTGATCGACGGGTTTCCGCTGATTCAGGGATTGTCTTACACTTACGGCATCAGCAGCATTCCCGGGACCATGGTCGACAACATTTATGTCGCCAAAGGTGCCAACAGCGTGTTGCAAGGCTACGAAAGCATCAGCGGACAAATCAACGTGGAAACCGTCGAGCCCGACACCAACAAGCGCCTGCTGCTCAATGCCTACATCAACAGTTTTCTTGAGAAACACTTCAATGCCAACTTCGCATTCACCAAGGGGAATTGGAGCAATTTGACGGCCTTGCACACCGTGCAACCGGCAACATCCATCGACCGGGACGACGATACTTTTCTGGATCTGCCCAAACTCAGACGCTACATGGTCTCCAACAAGTGGGTTTATGGGAAGGACACGGATTTTGGTTGGAACAGCCGCGTCGGGATCCGTTTTTTCAACGAAAGCCGCGTGGGCGGGCAAACCACATTCAACGCCAAAACCGATCAGGGGAGCACGACGGTTTATGGACAAACCGTCCGCATCAATCAGCCGGAGGCATGGACCAAAACCGGCTACCGCATCAACGAAAAACACAATATTGTGCTCTTTGCCTCCGCCTTTCATCAACAGCAGGAAGCCTATTTCGGGACGGTCAATTACGATGCCCAACAAACCAATGTTTACGGAAATCTGCAGTACGAATTGAGCTATGCAGGCAATGATCTCAAAACGGGGATCAGCTACCGCAACCTCAACTTAAACGAGGACGTTGCTTTTACCGATACCACCTTGCAACGGACCTATGCCGGCAACTATCGGCGGATGGAGAGCATTCCGGGCCTTTTTGCAGAGCATACCCTGCGGCTTTTCAATGACAAACTCACGTGGATCGCCGGCGTCCGGGGCGATTTGCACAATCAATTTGGCATGCAATTCACCCCACGGACCTTGGTGAAATTCGACATCACCCCCAAGACGATCGTTCGGGCGAATATTGGAACAGGATGGCGGACCGTAAACCTGTTCAGCGAAAATATCGGCTTGCTCGTCAGTTCCAGGGACATTGTTTTTGCCGAATCCTTGCAGCCCGAAAAGGCCCTCAATTTCGGGCTGAACCTCACGCAGAAGTTCGAAACCAACGACGAAAACCTTTCCGGGTATTTCAGTGCGGACTTTTACCGCACCGATTTTCAGAATCAAGTCTTTCCCGACTACGACACCGATCCGACGAAAGCGATCATCCAAAACTTCGAAGGCACAAGCATCAGCAATGGTTTGCAGTTGGAATTGAACCTGAAAATTTGGAAACGATTTGAGCTCAAGACCGGCTACAATTTTCTGGATGTGTACCGCGAAATCGGCGAAACCAAAGCGCGGTTGCCCTTCAATTCCACGCACAAATCGCTACTGACGTTCAGTTACAAACCCCTGACCAACAAGTTTCATTACGACATGAACGTGCATTGGTACGGCGCGCAGCGGCTGCCCAACACGGCCTCCAATCCCGTGGAATTTCAGCGTCCTGACTTTTCCAAGCCCTATACGACGGTCAATGCGCAATTCACCTACAGCCTCAAAAAATGGGAAGTTTACACAGGCTGCGACAATATCTTCGACTTCCGGCAGCGGCGACCCATCATCAGTTGGGAAAATCCGTTTGGCCCCTACTTTGATACCTCCTCGGTTTGGGGTCCCACAAAAGGGCGCGAATTGTATCTTGGGCTGCGGTTTAGGCTGACGAATGATTAAAGGAGAGGAAAATTCATCGACTTCACCCACAGGACACTAATATGCACGAGGAAGCAAATCAAGCCCAATAATGAACGAATTAGAAACCTTTTTCCAAGGATTGACGCCGATTTCCCCGACAAGTTGGGATCGGCTTGCGGCCTTGTTTACGCCGCGCACGCTGAAAAAGGGTGAGTATTTTGTAACAGACAAACAATTTGCCCGGGAACTTGCATTCATGGAGACGGGCATCGTGAGGGTGTTTTACAGAAACGCCGAAGGCGTGGAATACAACAAACAGTTCTTCACCGACCGCAATCTCATCGGGGGTTACACCTCTTTGATCACCCAACAACAATCCCGCATCAATCAACAGGCGCTTGCAGACTGCGTCATTCATGTGGCCAACCACGCGGAAATCCGAGGGTTGTTTGATACTTGCCCCGACATCGAGCGGGCTGCACGCATCATTGCCGAATATTTTTTCGTGCAAAAGGAACAGCGGGAAATCGACATCGTGTTGCTCGACGCTGAAAAACGCTACCGGATTTTCCAACGGGAATTCCCGGGCCTAGAGCAGCAGATTCCGCAGTACCACATTGCGTCCTACCTGGGGGTAACGCCGACGCAGCTCAGCCGCATCCGGAGGAAAGCTTCGGGTAAATGAATTTCTTTACCTATGTACATGAACGGCGATTTTCGGCGGGTCAACTTTGCAGTTCAATATTCAGTTTGAACTTCAAAATAGAAATGATAATGACTTTTTTTGTAAAACACTTTAGATGGCTCATGCTTGTTTCGGGCATCTTGACCTGCTCCATGATGCTCGGCTTGTTTTCGCCTGAAGCCTCCCTTCAATCCAATTTTGGTGAAAGCATCGAGGGCGGCGTCGCCAATATCGTGGTCCGAAATTGGTCGGCTTTGATCGCACTCATGGGCTTGGTGCTGATTTACGGCGCTTTTGCACCTGCCGTTCGTCGATTTGCCCTGGTGATCGCGGGTAGCAGCAAGGTCGTTTTCATTGCCCTTGTCCTATCCATGGGCGCACCTTACCTTGGTCATGGAGTCGGCACGGCAGTAGTGGTCGATTCGGTTTTGGTATTGCTGTTTGTCGCCTATTTGCTGCTTTCCGCTTCGAAAAATCACCGGCATGCGCCTGCACAAATGACGCAATGAAACTCCCCCTCCTCAAAAAATATGCGCTCAATTGTTTTCTGCTGACCATTCCGATTCTGGTTTGGAATATCCTCTTGGCCGATCAATTGCCCGAGGCTTATCAGGAAGCGGTGTTTTGGAATATGCTTATCGGGAACTTGACCAGTAGAACCAGAATGGGGAAGGATTCTACCTTCCAAGCCCGAAGGGCTTGACCTGTGGATAGCCCCGGGCAAAGCCCGGGTAATCGATCCTCCTAGATTTTAACCCCGAAGGGGTTGAAACTTTGGGGGATGCTCGCTACCCCCAGTTTCACTGGGGGCTATCCACGAATCAACCTTT